>JAFGTW010000033.1 GCA_016938835.1 Patescibacteria group bacterium | reverse complement strand
CTAAGGATAAAATATAATTTAAAATGTTTTTGTCTGCTCTAATCATATGATATATCGTGTGTTTTTTTAACTATAGGATACAAAATTAACTGATTTAAGATTTAGGTGCTTTATTTTAAATATGTCACGTCCTGAAATGTGGCTATTAAAAAATTTGTAGATATGGCGCTATATTTCTTACTAAGTGTTAACATTTTTTTCTTTCTAAGAATATTAAATAAAGTTCTCTACCATAATCCTTTTTGTGTTTAGCTTTAACGTTATTAATATCCAGCTAGTTTTATTATTTCGTTTGGCGTAAGATTACTGAGCTCCAAAATATTTTTTCCCGACTTAGCCATAGCTTGCCTAACCAAAAAAGTTCCAGACCGATAACCTATGGAAGTTCTGCCGTCTGGATGTTTGAACATCCATTTTTGATAATCAGCATATTTAGATAATCCTAAAATCTCCTTTACCCAAGCATCAGCGTCTGCATCTTTAGGGACATGATTTTCCTCGAAAACTGCATTTGTGTACTCTTCTGCAAAAATTACTGCTAGTCCTTCGTTTACCATAGCTATGGATATGCCTCGTTCAAATTTATTATCCTGAATTGCCCACCCTCTTGATAGGTGATGAAATTCATGAAATATTGTAGATTCTAAGCCTATATCTAATGCATTTGATATATCTCCCTTAAATTTATTGGATACTTGAATAGCAACTATTGCAGGATTGTTAGTTTCTGTTCTTCCAGTTACTCCACCTACAGCATTTAAATCCCAATCTACAATTTCTATAATGACTTTAATATCTTTAGGTAAATTTGGTAGAAGACCTCTCACCTTTTTTTCTGCGTTTATAATAATTTCATTCGCAACCTTTATTTGTGATTGTGAAAATTGGTTTGTATCTTCTTTAATAACAACTTCCAGCCCTGGTTTATTAGGTTTATTGTGGTTATAGGAACTGATTGTTAATACGAAAAGAACTGATAAAATACTCCTTAATAAATTCATTTTATGTTTTTATTTTTAAGACGATAACTAAGGTAAATTATTACAAGGAGAATATAATTTCTGTTTTTCTATGGTGTGAAAATTATTGCTGCTAACGTTCTCGGCTATGTGCAGTGCGGGTTTTCGAAGCCTTTCTTATTCTCTCCCGACTGAGCCAAATCTAATTATTTCATTAATTACTATTTTACCAAATCAGCGATTTGGCGGACTTAGGAAAGTAGAATTCTACCAAAATTCCAGACTAATGCCCGCATTGCATATGAGCCGTCGTGTGTAGTTTTTTCTATTCAGTCAATCTGTTTTTTAAATCCATTCTTTCGTGTAAAATCCTAATAATTTCAATTTCTTTATCAGAAACCAAATGATAAAATATAATGTGTTTTCCCGATTTTAGTCCAAGCAAATTCCTGCTTATTGCTTGATAACTTTTTCCGAGTTTAGGATTTTTTCCGATTTCTAAACAGTCAAACTTAATTGATTCATAATATTTGTCTGCTTGACCTTCAGACCAGTTTTCTAAAGTGTAGTTCCAAATTTTGTTCAGGTCTTCGTTTGCTTTTTGTCTGAAAGAAATTTTAATCATTATTTCGTTTTTCAGATTTTAATTTTTTAAGGTTTTCATCAAAGTCAAAGTTGTCTATTTTTGGACTATTCAGTCCTTCTTGGATAGCATTCCTTAATGCAATTAATTTGCTTTCCTCATTTTCTAAAAGCCGCAGTCCAGCACGAATTACTTCACTCACATTTTTATACCTTCCAACAGAAACTTGTGAACTCACAAATTGGTCAAAATAATCTCCTAGTGATACTGATGTATTTTTCATAATGAATAAGTTTATACAAAAATACCAAATATTGGTAATAAATTCAACTTTTTTCGATTTTCAAATTACACCCAACGCTTTAGGCTATGTGCAGTTGCGGCGTTGAAGATGATTCGTTTTCGGTCGGGCAGACCGATAAGGAATCGTCGAGAAGCCAAGTCCTCGACTGCACCCGCTATTGCATATGAGCCATTGTTATGCCGTCGTGTTTTTATT
>JAFGTW010000032.1 GCA_016938835.1 Patescibacteria group bacterium | reverse complement strand
AGAATATAATAAGCAAACGTCTCATAAAAGTTTTCTGGAAATTGACATGAGTAGGTTGATATAGTATACTTTTTTGTTATACAATAGTTCGTTCATAAACAAGATTAAATTAGATTAATTGTTAAATCCATCTAAAATAGGTGTATTTAGCAATTAATCTAATTATTAATCTTAAAAATTAAAATTATGTGGCGGTTTAGAGAAAAGAAGAAAAGAACGGTAACGGACTTAATTAATCAAACTTCTATTGAGGAATTACTGAAAGAAGCCAGCGCTTGTTATCATTGGAATTTATCCGAAACTCATGCTGTTTTATTACGTTGTACCACTTTAGAACATTTTGTGAGTTTGCACACCTATGCTTTCAGTACTTATATGCATCCAAATTATAATTTTGGCAGACCCATTAATATAGAAGTTCTAGATGCAATTTATTTAAGTGTTCTGAAGGGTTTTAATCAGTTTGTGGCCCTTAATGAAGGTTCTTTTGACACCCTTGAGAGAATTAAAAATATTTACGAAAATCTTGCTTCTCCCTGGATAGACAGAAAAAATAGTGACGAAAGGGAAATGCTTAGAAATCGTCTTCGTGTCTTGTGGCAAGATATCACCTCGTCTTTATTTGCTGAGCTGAAAGTTCACTCAAATATTAAGATTGATGATGGCACAGAAAAAGGAGCGAGAAATGATGATTTAATTGAGAAATATAACAAGTTATATTCTTTTTGCAAAAAAGACGATCCAGTTGTATTTGAAATCGCACATGAATTAAATCGGTGCTATGCAGTTGGATAAAATCCTTACAGCACCAGTAGATAGTGCCAGGAATTATTTTACAATTTCTGGCCCTTTTTATTATATGAATTTCTTAGTTTTTTTATTTTGTTGTATATGTTTTCATAGCATTAATAGTTATTTATAATAAAAATATTTTAATTTAGCTAATTATTTAAGCAAACTCATGTATAATGAATATATATATGCGATTAATGTATTTTGCTTTTGTTTTATGTTAAGATAATTATTATGAAGGATTTAGATAGCTTGGCCAAATTATTGGAAGAATTAGACGCTCGTCGTATTGAGTTGTCGTCTTCTTTTGATATAAATAAAATGCAGGTAGAGGAGGCCGAATTACGTTTAAAGATGGAGGCTCCTGATTTTTGGCAAGATCAGGCAGTGGCGGTTAAAATTAGTCGTCGAGCTGAATTATTACATAAAGATATCCAACAATGGCAAGAATTAGAAGCTGATTTTAAAGAAGGAGAAGAACTTTTAAAATTATCAAAGACCGGTAAAGACGAAGATTTAATTCTGGAATTAAGTAAGAAAATTGAAAATTGGCGAACTGATTTAGAAATTTTGGAAACGAGCACTCTGTATTCTGGCCCTTATGATGAAAAAGATGTCATTTTAAGTATTAATGCTGGAACCGGTGGAGTTGATGCGCAAGATTGGGCACAGATGCTGGAACGGATGTATTTACGCTTTGCCGAGAAACAGGGATGGAAAGCAGAGATACTCGATCGTTTGATGGCTACAGAGGCTGGGATCAAGAGTGTTATGATTAGATTTAGCGGTATTAGAGCTTATGGGAATTTAAAAAGTGAAAACGGCACTCATCGTTTATTACGTAATTCTCCTTTTAATGCTGATGGTTTACGTCAAACTTCTTTTGCTTCAGTCGAAGTCATTCCTGAATTAGCAGAAGCAGAAATTAATATTAAAGATGAAGATGTTCGTCTTGATGTTTTTCGTTCTAGTGGTCCGGGCGGACAAAGCGTTAATACAACTGATTCGGCTGTACGCTTGGTTCATTTGCCGACAGGCATTACTGTTAGTTGTCAGAGTGAGCGCTCACAGCATCAGAATAAGGAAAATGCTTACACCATTTTACGAGCACATTTAGCTCAATTGGAATTAAAAAAGAAGGAAGAAGCAGAAAAGAAATTAAAGGGCGGGGTAGTCAAAGCAGAATGGGGACAACAGATTCGTTCTTATTGGTTTTATGGTAATCGCTTAGTTAAAGACCATCGTAGCAATTATTCCGATAGCGATGTTGATGGTATTATGGATGGGAAGCTAGAGAAATTTATTGCCGCTTATTTACGTTGGCTCCGTCAGCAAATTTAGAGTTTATTTAGAATTTATCAGCCAGTCTTATAATAAAGAGATGTTATCATCTCTTTTTTGGCATTTAAGCGCTTTTTTGTCTGGTCTATTATTTTCCTCCTTGCTAAACTTTTCCGCTTCAGCTTGGTGGTCTTGGCTTTTATTAATTTTCACTCTATTACTAAGAAAAAAGAAAAATTATTCTTTATTTTTTTTGTTGCTTACTTTTTTTAGTTTGGGTTGTTGGCGAGGACAAAGCGTGCCTGTCATAAATGAAAATTTACAAAAATATTTTAATCAAACTCAAGTTTGGGATTTTTGGGTTTGTGCTGATCCAGAGCCGGATTGGTCGCGACAAATAACGACTCTATGTCCGCTCAGCTCTTCCTTTACTAATGATGTTACACAGGAAAAAGTGTTAGCCAATCTTCCTATTTATCCTCAAGTTCGTTATGGAAATAAACTGCAAATTAAATGTCGTCTTGAGGCGGCTCCAATTTTTCCTGATTTTAATTATGCTGCTTATTTAGCTGCTCACGGCATTACTGCTATTTGTTCTTGGCCGCAGGTTGTAGAACTTGATTCAGCGGCGGAAGGGAAGGCAATTATGCGTAAATTATATCAAGCTAAGCGCTTGGTCTTACATCAAATTAATTCTTCTTTGCCAGAGCCAGAAGCAGGATTAGCTTCGGCTTTACTTTTGGGTTATAAGAAAACATTGTATAAAACGGAAGAAGAAAATTTTCAGCAAGCAGGCCTGAGTCATATTGTTGCTATTTCTGGCGGGCATATTAGCTTATTTATTGAATTGTTAATTATGTTTTTAGTATATTTAGGCCTTAGTCGTAATCTGGCTATTTGGCCGGCTCTTGGTGCTGCTACTTTTTATGTTCTATTAACAGGAGTGCAGGCCTCTGCTTGGCGATCTTTAATAATGGGAGCAATTATGATTTATGCTTGGCGACGTGGACGGCTCTCATCCGCCTGGGGACCGTTATTATTAGCAGCCACGATAATGCTGTGGTTTAATCCAGAATTATGGCAACAAGATTTAGGTTTTCAATTATCCTTTCTGGCTATTAGTGGCATGATTATTTTTCACCCAATTTTTTCTCGTTACTTTGAAAATATAAAAAACAAGTATTTGTATATGAGCGCTAACGCTTTTAGTTTATCTTTATCGGCACAGTTGACTGTTTGGCCCTTGCTGGCTATAAAAAGCGGTGGTATTTCTTTAATCGCGCCACTGACAAATGTTTTTGCTTTTGCTATTTTTGGTCCACTGGTTTTATTTTTACTTGGAGCAATTGGCGTTAATTTAATCATTGCTCATATTAATTTAGCTTGGTTAGGTTCTTATCAATTACTTCACTATTTATTAATTTTGGCGCGTTTAAGTATAAAATTACCAGGAGCTTATTTAAAAGTGCCTGGTTTTAAAAGTATTTATGCCTTTTTATATTATTTTATTTTGCTTTTATTTTTAATTTTTTATTATCGACAGCGAAGACAACAAAAAAAGCGCGGAAATTATCCGCGCTCTTAGAAAAATAAAAGAATTTATTTTTTAGCTTCCGCTTCGTGTTTAGCCATAGTCCTCATACAGCTAGTGCAGACCTTCAACTTTAATCCATCCACAGTTTTTGTTTGGAGGTTAATGCCTTGGCGTTGCAGGGTTTGAATTTTAGAATGAGAACGACTAGCACCTTTCGTTGCACTGCGTCTACATAAGTCACATCTTTTTGGCATATACTTTTTTAAACGACCGAGATGAATGCACCAAAAAACGGGCTTTTTTCGGCGGCCGCTATGTTTAAAATTTTGATGCTTAAATATTAGCACATTTTTAAAATTAATCAAGATATGCTAAAATATTATCAATAATTCAAGAGTTTAATATCTTTTTATCTTCTATGATAGCAATCTTTCAAATTTTAGTTTTAATTTTTTCGGCAGTTATTCATGAGTATATGCATGGTTGGATGGCTGACCGTCTGGGCGATAGTACTGCTCGTGATGCTGGGCGCCTAACGATGAACCCAATAGCCCATTTAGAATGGTTTGGGTCGGTGCTTGTTCCAGGTTTAATGTTGTTATCGGGCATGCCCTTTATTTTTGGTTGGGCTAAACCGGTGCCATATAATCCATATAATTTAAGGGATCGACGCTGGGGCGACGCTAAAGTTGCTTTGGCCGGTCCTTTGGCTAATTTTGTCGTAGCTTTGTTATTTGCGCTTGTTTGGCGCTTTATGCCTTTTATTAATTTAACTTTTTCCGGCTTAATTGCTCTTATTGTTTATATAAATCTAATTTTGATGATTTTCAATTTGTTGCCAATTCCGCCACTTGATGGCTCAAAAATATTAGCACCTTTTTTATCAACTAAATGGAGGATAAAATATTTAAGTCTTGAGCGTTATGGTTTTATTTTTGTGATTTTGTTCGCTTGGCTTGGCTTTTCCTATATTTTACCTATTATTCATTTTCTTTTTAAGATAATGGCCGGCGCTTAGAAATAATAGCTTAGATTAAGCTATAATTTATACCTGGACTCATCTTGACTTATTTTTTAGCTTTTGTTAAAGTAAGCAGGTAATAACTCTATCCTGAGAGGTCAGGATATTTTGTTATCATTAAAGGTGAAATTTATTGAAAGAGAAGAGTGGTCAGGATAAGATAGTCCATTCTTTGTTCGGGCTCAGGCTCGAAATTAATTTAAAAATTATCCTGAGCATTTATTAAATGTAAGAAGCATTATGCCGACTATTAATCAACTGGTCCGAAAGGGCAGAAAATCAAAAAAGAAACGAGCCTCATTTTTGGCTTTGCATACAACCCTAGATTCACTTCATCGTAAGAAGAAAGTGAATGCTAAAGGCGCTCCATTCAAGCAGGGTGTTTGTGTTAAAGTTACAACCACTACTCCAAAAAAACCTAACTCAGCTTTACGTAAAATTGCTCGTGTTCGTTTATCTAATGGTATGGAAGTAACTGCTTATATTCCTGGCATGGGCCACAACTTACAAGAACACTCTATCGTGCTCATCAAGGGTGGTAAAACAAAAGATCTTTCCGGTGTCCGTTATAAGGTTGTTCGTGGTGTTTATGATGCTTCTGGTGTTGAAGCTCGCAGACAGGGTAGAAGTGCTTATGGTGCTAAAAAACCAAAGGCAGCCAAATAAATTTTTATTATAGAAAGGCAATAGCCAATCTTGTTAATAATATAGGTGCGCATTAAATAGCTGATGATGCAACCTTGCATGAATTATGAGAGGAAAACAAGCCCCCAAGAGAGATATCGCTGGGGATAGTAAATACAACGATAAAAATATCACCAAATTAATTAATTACGTGATGCAAGATGGTAAAAAAACTGTAGCTGAACGTATTGTTTATGGTGCTTTTAATATTATTAAAGAAAAAACCAAACAAGACCCTCGTCACGTTTTCAACAAGGCTATGAAGAAAGTTTCTCCTTTGGTTGAGGTTCGCGGTAAACGTGTTGGTGGTGCTAATTATCAGGTTCCATTTCAAGTTCGCGGTGAACGTCGCTTTTATTTAGGTTGCAACTGGATTATTTCTTCAGCTCATGCTCGTCGTGGTCATTCAATGGCAGAAAAAATGTCAGCTGAAATTCTTGATGCTTCAAATGGTGAAGGTGCGGCTGTTAAGAAGAGGGAAGCGGTGCATAAGATGGCAGAGGCTAATAAAGCCTTCGCTCATTTTTCCAGGTAAAACTTTAATTTTGAACGAACTTTATCGTCAGCTACGGCTCGATAGCGCTCAGCGTATGTTTATACGCTTCGCTAATCTCGCCTTGCTTCCTCAAATTTCATTTCAAAATTTAAGTTTAAGAATCACTAGTTTCTCGGTCTTCATCCAAAACTAAAATTTCCAGACATATCGCCTTGATTCCTCAAATTTCATTTCAAAATTTAAGTTTAAGAATCACTAGTTTCTCGGTCTTCATCCAAAAAAAATCTCCAGACAAAATCCAAACATAACATTAATAATTTTTTTTATAATTTCAAAACTAAAATTTAATTCTAGACTCTATGCCTCGTGAATATTCTTTAGATAAAATTAGAAACATTGGTATCATGGCTCACATTGACGCTGGTAAAACAACCTTTACTGAGCGTGTTTTGTTTTATACTGGTAAAAAACATAAGATTGGCGAGGTTCATGAAGGCGCTGCTGAAATGGACTGGATGGATCAAGAAAAAGAGCGAGGCATTACTATTACTTCCGCTGCTACTACTTGTTTTTGGAAGGGGAATAAAGTTAATATCATTGATACTCCTGGACACGTTGATTTTACCGTTGAAGTAGAAAGATCTTTGCGTGTGCTTGATGGGGCTATTGCCGTTTTTGACGGTCAGGCCGGAGTTGAACCACAGTCTGAAACAGTTTGGCGTCAAGCAGATAAATATCACGTTCCACGTCTTTGTTTTGTAAATAAGATGGATAAGATGGGGGCTGATTTTTATATGAGTATGGACTCCATTAAAAAGCGCTTAAGTCCAAAGGCAGTAGCTATTCAATTGCCAATTGGCGCTGAAGATAACTTAACCGGGGTAGTTGATTTATTAGAACGTAAAGCTTATAATTTTTCTGGAAATTTTGGTGAAAATATTACGGAAATTGAAATTCCAGCAGATTTAAAGGATAAGGTAGAAGAGTTTCGTGCTGAATTAGTGGAAAGAGCGGTTGAGTGCAAAGAAGATATCATGGAAAAATATTTAGCTGGTGAAGAGATATCAGTTGATGAATTGAAGAGTTCTATTCGTCGCGGTGTCATAGATAATGCTATTTATCCGGTTTTATGTGGCACAGCCTTACAAAATATTGGTGTTCAATTTGCGCTTGATGCCGTTAATGATTTTCTACCATCTCCGCTTGATGTGCCTGCTATTGATGCGACCGATGTTAATGATGAAGAAAAGAAATATCCAATTACTGCCGATGATAGCGCTCCTTTTGTTGGTTTAGCCTTTAAGATTGCCACTGATCCTTTTGTAGGTAAACTATGTTTCGTTCGTGTTTATCAGGGTGTTTTACAGGCTGGTTCTTATATTACTAATTCTTCAACTGGCAATAAAGAGCGTATTGGTCGTTTAGTGCGCATGCATTCTAATCATCGTGAGGAAATTAAAGAAATTTATGCTGGTGATATTGCTGCTGTAATTGGTTTAAAAAATACTACTACCGGTAATACTCTTTGTGATGAAAATAGACCTGTTTTATTAGAATCAATTGATTTTCCAGAGCCAGTTATTAAAATTGCCGTTGAGCCAAAGACTAAGGCTGATCAAGAAAAAATGGGCGTTGCTTTAGCTCGTTTGGCTGAAGAGGATCCAACTTTCCGGGTTGAAACTGATGAAGAAACTAATCAAGTTCTTATTTCTGGTATGGGTGAATTACATTTGGATATTATTGTTGATCGCATGAAACGTGAATTTGGCGTTGAAGCTAATGTTGGTAATCCACAAGTTTCTTATCGTGAAACTATTACTCAAACGGCTGAAGCTGAACATAAGTTTATTAAACAGTCTGGTGGACGTGGTCAGTATGGGCATTGTTTCTTGCGGGTTGAGCCATCTGGCGAGGGTAAGGGTTATCAATTCCTTGATGAAGTTAAGGGTGGCGTTATTCCTAAGGAATACATTCCTGCTATTGAAAAGGGTGTTAAGGAGGGCCTGCTTTCAGGCGTAGTAGCTGGTTATCCAATGGTTGATGTGACTGTAGCAGTTACTTATGGAAGTTATCATGAAGTTGACTCTTCTGAAATTGCCTTTAAAATGGCTGGTATCTTTGCTTTTAAGGATGCTTGTCAGAAAGCTAAGCCAGTTTTATTAGAACCAATTATGAAAGTTGAAGTAACAACTCCGGAAGATTACATGGGTAATATTATTGGTGATTTAAATTCAAAACGTGGTCAGATTGAAGAAATGACAGATCGCCCTAATGGTATCAAGGCTATTCAAGCTAAAGTACCTTTAGCGGAAATGTTTGGTTATGCTACTTCTTTGCGTTCTATGTCTCAGGGTCGCGCGAATTATACAATGGAATTCTTACATTACAGTGAAGTGCCCCGCAGTGTTTTAGAGCAGATTAAGGAAAAAAGTGGTAAATAATTCTAAGGAAGGATTTTTTAATAGTAATTAATATAAGGAGGTTTTAAGCTTATGCGTGAACAACTAAAAAAAGCTTTAAAACTAGCCAGAAAGAGTCATAATGCCGTTATATTTTTTGACGCTGAGGCCCCAGAAGATTCTTTTGCTATTTTAGACCTTGATTATTACGAAAAAATAGCTAATCCGGCAGCTTTAGATCAAAAAGGTTCTGTGTATAAAGCAAATTTGACAGAAGAAGATTTAACTGATAAAATAAACTCCGAAATCTCAGACTTGAAGAATCAAGAAAATGCTGAATATTTGGCTGAAGAAAGCCAAACAAGAAAGAACTGGAATATTCCTCCTAATATCAAAAATAGGGCGGAAAACAATAAATAATTTACAAATTTAAAAAATATAATTAATTTCGCGGCTGGTTTCCTCTATACAGGAAAGAAACCCCTTAAGGGGGCCGTAAGTATAAAAACATGGCTGAAAAATTTGAAAGAACAAAAACTCATGTCAATGTTGGGACTATTGGTCACGTTGATCATGGGAAAACAACCTTAACTGCCGCGATGCTTGCTGTATTCGGCGCTAAGGGTATGAACGCTTCTAAAAAAGGCGTTGGTGAAATTGATGCTGCTCCTGAAGAACGCGAACGCGGTATTACTATCGCGACTGCTCACGTTGAGTATGAATCAGATAAGCGTCACTATGCTCACGTTGATTGTCCAGGACACGCTGATTATGTGAAGAACATGATCACTGGTGCTGCTCAAATGGATGGAGCTATTTTAGTAGTTTCCGCTACTGACGGACCTATGCCTCAGACTCGCGAACACATCTTGTTAGCTCGTCAGGTTGGTGTACCTCATATTGTTGTTTTCTTAAACAAATGTGATATGGTTGAGGACCAAGAATTAATTGATCTAGTTGAAGAAGAGGTTCGTGATTTATTAAAGAAATACGAATTCCCTGGAGACACTACTCCAATTATTCGTGGAAGCGCTTTAAAGGCTTTAGAAAATCCAACTGGTCCTGATGCTGAGCCAATTATGGAATTAATGAAGGCCGTTGATGAATTTATTCCAGATCCACAGCGTGATACCGATTTACCATTCTTAATGCCAGTTGAAGATATCTTCTCAATTGAAGGTCGTGGTACTGTTGTAACTGGTCGCATTGAACGTGGTGTTATTAAAGTTGGTGAAGAAGTAGAAATTGTTGGTTTAATGGAAACAAAGAAAACTACTGTTACTGGTGTTGAAATGTTTAATAAGTCTTTAGATCAAGGTCAAGCTGGTGATAATGCTGGTTTATTACTCCGTGGTACTAAGAAGAATGAAGTAGAGCGTGGTCAGGTTTTATGTAAACCAGGCAGCGTTACTCCTCATACTGAATTTGAAGCTCAAATCTACGTTTTAACTAAAGACGAAGGTGGTCGTCATAAACCTTTCTTTAAGGGTTATAAGCCACAATTCTACATCAGAACTACTGATGTAACTGGTGAAGTTGAATTACCAGCAGGAACTGAAATGGTTATGCCTGGTGATACTGTTACTATCAATGTTAAATTGATTTCCCCAGTAGCTTTAGAAGAAAAACAGCGCTTTGCTATCCGTGAGGGTGGTCGCACTGTTGGTGCTGGAGCAGTAGTGAAGATTACTAAATAAGTTATCACTTAAGTCCGCTCTTATTTTAAGGGCGGACTCGTAGTGTTTATTTATTTACACTTTTATAAAAAGTAATAGTACATTTTTCTATGTCTGAAATAAAGAAAGATGAGAAGGATTATAAGCAGAGAATCCGAATCAAGATTAAAGCTTTTGATCACAAGATTATTGATCAGTCTACAAAGACTATCGTTGATACAATTGAGCGTAGCGATGCTAATTTTTTCGGACCTATTCCGTTGCCAACAGAGAAGCGAAAATACACTGTAAATCGTTCGACTTTTGTGCATAAGGATGCTCGTGACCAATACGAAATGCGTATTCATAAACGTATTATCGATATCATTGATCCTACCGGTAAAACTATTGAAGATCTGACAAATTTAAATTTGCCAGCAGGGGTTGACGTGGAGATAAAAATGCAGTAAAATAAAATCAAATATTGATTATTACCTCTTAGGAGTTGACCAGTAACTCTTGTTAAATTTTTTACAAGAAAGTGCGGGCCGATAAATAGGAGGTTTAGGGAGAAAACAGCAATAAAAAACAATAAAAATTGATAGCACCGTTTCGCGCAATTTTTGCTTTTGTTTTGTTATGCTGGTAAACTTACCAGTTTTTTGTTTTAAAAATATGAAATTTACTTTAGGAAAAAAAATGCAGATGACCCAGATTTGGGATAATGATAAGGTGCTGGCCGTCACTCCGGTTTTAGCTGGTCCTTGTACTATCACTCAAGTTAAAACTCAGGCAACTGATAAATATTCTGCTTTACAAATTGCTTTTGGTGCTCGTAAATCCAAGAATATTAAAAAACCTCAGTTAGGTCATTTCAAGAAAGCTGGTGTTTCTCCAATGCATGTTCGTGAATTCCGTATTGAAAATGATTCTGAAGCTAAGGTTGGTGATGTTATTTCTATGGCTACTTTTGCTGCTGGTGATGTCATCTCTGTTACAGGCACTTCTAAGGGGCGTGGCTTCCAGGGTGTAGTAAAACGTCATGGTTTCAAGGGTGGTCGGAAGAGTCATGGTAATAAAGATCAATTACGTATGCCTGGTTCTATCGGACCAAAAGGCCCAGCCCATGTTTTTAAAGGAACTCGCATGGGGGGACGTATGGGTAATGAAAAAGTTACAATTACAAATTTAACTATTCATTCTGTTGATTTAGAAAATAATATTTTATATATTGCTGGCGCTGTTCCAGGTGCAATTGATGGCTTACTGCTAATTAAAGCTAAGGGCGATTTAGTTATTAAATCACCAAAGACTGAAGATAAGGTAGAGGAAATTAAGGCTGATGATCCTGTCACTGAAGAAACTTCTGTTGTTGAAGAAGCTCAAGCTATTGAAGTAAAGGAAGAAGTTGTTGAAGCTAGCTCTGAAGAAGAAAAAGTTGAAGAAAAAGTTGAGGCTGTTGCCGAGACTGAAGATAAAGCTGAAGAAAAAAAAGAAGAGGCTCCGGCCGCTTAATCAATTAAGTCCGGTATAAATTATATGTCCATCAAAGTAAATGTGTATAACCAAAGTGCTGTTAAAGTGAAGGATCTTGAGCTTCCTGCCAAAGTTTTTGGTATTAAAGCTAATGCTGATCTTTTGCATCAAGCAGTTATTACTCAACAGGCCAATGAACGCCAGGTCTTAGCTCATACTAAGGGCAAAGCGGAAGTTAGTGGTGGTGGTAAAAAACCTTGGAAGCAGAAAGGCACTGGTAGAGCTCGCGCTGGTTCTAGCCGTTCTCCAATTTGGATTGGTGGTGGTGTAACTTTTGGTCCTACTAAAGATCGCAATTTCTCCAAGAAAATGAATAAGAAAATGCGTCAAAAGGCTGTTATGATGGCTTTATCTGACAAAGTTGCTCAATCTGCTTTAGTTGTTATTGATACTTTGAAAATGAAAGAATTTAAGACTAAACAATTTGTTGATTTATTGAATGCTTTTGAAAAAGAAATCTTACCAGCAAATCGTCGCGGCTTATTGGTAATTAATAGTGAGAAAGACGAAAAAGCAAGATATTCTGGAAGAAATTTGAAAGAAGTTACCATTATTAATCCAGAAAATATTAATATTGTTGATTTATTAAATTCTCGTCAAATACTTATTAGCGAAGAGGGT
>JAFGTW010000031.1 GCA_016938835.1 Patescibacteria group bacterium | reverse complement strand
GGACTACTAACTGAAAAGCGTCTAGTGTAAACTAGGCGCTTTTTAGTTAGACAGCCGCTAGGCTGGGGAATCGAACAAGTTGGAAATGAGTCAAATCCGAGCCTCTATTCTGAGAGGCGAGGATGCAGACGAATGTCGTCCGATATGCCGGGCGGCATATCGGACGCCAACTCTGGACAAGTGAACTTTTCGGAAGAAAAGTGAGCACGATAATTCCCCTAGGAACTACAAATAGAAAAGGACGTGTTTGATGCATGTCCTTTTGTTTAAGAAGATAGAAATTTATTTCTTCGCTTCAGCTAATTCCCTTTGACGATCATTTAACTAATTGTCCCAAATAGCATATTGAACGCTAACCCTGTATAAGTAAGCTTTGCTGGAAAAAGCTAACATCCTTAAAGAGCTACTTATATTAAAAAGGAGACTTGATCTAAGCCTCCTTTACTCCTGTATTATTTTATTAATACTTTTTTTACTTTCTCGTCTACTTGGATTAAATAAATTCCCATAGGAAAATTATTTGTTGCTAATGTTTCTGACATTTTATTCGATGATATTGTTGTAATTAATTTACCAGAGATATCAAAAATATTAATTTTATTAATAATTTCTGATGATTTTATCTGCATGCTATTATTTTCATTAGTAATTACTAAATCATTTTTAGCAATCATTGATTGATCGTCGCTACTGTATGTTCTTTTTCCCAAAAAAACATTACCACCATCTCCAACAATTACTATTTTATCATCGTTGCCGGTAATAAAATTTAGTCCGGATGGACCCAGATTAATTAAAGCGTCATCATTAATTTTCACAAAACCATAATTCGTTTCATAGATTCTTTTATCCATATTCCATGTAACATTTGAGCCAACGACTATGCCGTTATAATTCTTGCCGTCAAAATCTGCATAAACTGATCTCGACACATTGAAAGATGCATTAAAATTACCTAATCATCTCACTGATTTTTTTAGAAATATCAGATTTTAGGACTACAAAATGTTTTAAAGAATACTAACAATATTACGTATACTAGTCAATTATTATTTATATAATCTATACAAAAAACTCACTTTAATTTAATCAAAAATTATAGTTAATAACTAGCTCTTGTCAAAAAAAAATATT
The DNA here is from genome assembly GCA_016938835.1 of Patescibacteria group bacterium. Classification (GTDB taxonomy): domain Bacteria; phylum Patescibacteriota; class Patescibacteriia; order Patescibacteriales; family UBA12465. Next base: position 27,838 of record JAFGTW010000031.1, on the reverse strand, counting down.
TTTGATAATATCAAATTAATTCCTTAAGCTGAACAAGCTTTTTTATTTGAATAAAAATAAGCGCCTATAGCTCAGTTGGTAGAGCAGCTCCCTTTTAAGGAGACGGTCGCGGGTTCGAATCCCTCTGGGCGCACAAAAAAACTCGGTATTAACCGAGATTTTTTTTATTATTTATTATTTTAGAAATACCGGATAATCCTTCACTCTTAATAGTAAACCAGTCCCAAGCATAACGAAGCTTGCCAGCCTGTGCTCCTGGACGATGAAAGTCCGTACCGCCACTAACAATTGCTCCCGTACGTTCAGCTAAAGACATTAAGCGCATAGTATCGTTATAGGAATGATGAGGAGAAAGTAATTCAAAACCATCAACGCCAGCCGCCATTAAATGCTCCACTAAATTACCATGCATTTTATTATTAAGAGCAGGATGACAAACAATTAATTGTCCCCCAATTTGCTTGCGCATCTGCAGAATTCTGTTTAAACCAATACGAGCGTCATGCAAACGTAAGCCATCCTTAGGATAAAAACAATAACGAATAATATCATCCTCCCGTACAACTTCTAATTGCAAAGCCTTCTTAATAACTTTTCTATTCATTGGTACCGCCCAAATAGCATCAGCTAAATGATTAGTGGGCAAATATCCTGGGTGTTCTTGAATAAATTTACCTAAATCAAAACGTAAACCTAAATGTCGTAAACGTAGGTTAACCTTTTTTACAAAACGCTGACGACGAATATGGGTAGATTCTAGCATTTGTTTTAATTCTGGCGATTTAGTATCATAGTTATACCAAAGCAAATTAAAATATCTCTGATTATAGCTAGCATAAAGTTCTAAGCCAGGAACAGCTTTAATACCATAACGCAAACAAGCCTTTTTAAATTCTACTTGTCCAGCAATAGAATTGTGATCAGTTAAAGAAGCAACTTCAATACCATAGCGATGCAAAAGCATGGCTAATTTACTTGGAGAATAATAACCATCAGAATAAGTTGAGTGTATTTGCAGGTCTATTTTCATAACTTAAATATATACCATTTATCCCTTACTCGCAAATTGTTGCCAAAATTTTAAAAATAATATATCATCATATTATTGCCGCCTTAGCTCAGCTGGTCAGAGCAGCTGTTTTGTAAACAGCAGGTCGTCGGTTCGAACCCGACAGGCGGCTCCATTTCTAAAAAATCGCTATAAACAGCGGTTTTTTTATTACCTACACTATAAATAAAGAACTAATAATAAGTAAATAAGTCTTATTATGTGAAAATCAAGATAATTGCGTATAAACCGTGTATAAAAAGTTGATAAATTTAACTTGAATAATGACTCACAATAAGATAAGATAAAATTAATATAAAGGATAAATATGGCCACTGACAATAATTTAATTGCCAAAATTCCACCCCACAGCCTAGAAGCAGAAGAATCTCTCTTGGGTTGTCTTTTGATTGATAAAGACGCCATCATTAAAGTGGTGGATATGATTTTGCCCCAAGATTTTTATCGCCAAAATAATCAAAAAGTCTACGAATCAATTCAAGAACTCTACAACAGCCAAGAGCCAATTGATATTATCACTTTAGCTAATAAGCTTGAAGATAAGAAGCAATTAGTTGATATTGGTGGGCGCACCTACCTCGCTAAACTTTCCAATACCGTTGCTACTGCTGGTAATATTAACCAATACGCCAGTATTATTCAGAAAAAGGCCACTTTAAGACGCTTACAACAGGCAGCAGCCGAAATTACTAGTGCCAGTTTTGAAGAGGACCGCGATATTGACGAAATCTTGGATGAAACCGAAAAAAGAGTCTTTGGGGTTTCTCGTAAATATTTAAAAAACGCTTTCTTGCCTATTGACGGTTTATTGGCTGATGCTTTTGAAAGAATTGATGAATTACATAAACATGGCGGCAAACTTCGTGGTTTAAGTACCGGCTTTACTGACCTTGACGCTCTTTTAGCTGGTCTGCAAAAATCTGATTTAGTTATTCTTGCCGCTCGTCCTAGTGTTGGTAAGACTTCCCTAGCTCTTGATATTGCTCGTCAGGCGGCTATTCGTAATAAAGCTGGAGTTGGTATTTTTTCTTTAGAAATGGGAAAAGAGCAGTTAGTTGATCGTATGCTTTGCGCTCAGGCTAATGTTAACTTATGGAAAATGCGTACTGGGCACTTATCTGACAAGGAAGATGATAATGATTTTACTAAAATCGGCAAAGCTATGGGTGAATTAGCCGAGGCTCCAATTTATATTGATGATTCCAGTACTTTATCAGTTATGGAAATTAGAGCTAAATGCCGTCGTTTACAAATGGAAAAGGGCTTAGGCTTAATTGTTATTGACTATCTTCAATTAATGGAAGGACGTGGACGCTTCACCGATAATCGCGTTCAAGAAATTGGTGAAATTAGTCGTGGCCTCAAAGGTATCGCCCGTGAATTAAATATTCCTGTACTAGCCCTGGCGCAGTTATCCCGTGCCGTTGAGGCTACTAGCCCGGCCATTCCTAAACTATCTCACTTGCGTGACTCTGGATCCATTGAACAAGACGCCGATGTGGTTATGTTTATATATCGTAAAGCGGCTGATCGTAGTTATAATCCCAATGACTTACCAATGGATGAAAGATATAAAGCTGAGGTACACATCGCTAAACATCGTAATGGGCCAACTGGCAAAATTGATCTATTCTTTGATGAAAATACTGCCAGCTTCCGTAATATGAGCCAACATCCAACAACTCAATAAAAATTAAAATAAATTAATATAATTATATGTTTAACAAACTCAAACAATTTAAAGATTTACGTAGTCAGGCCAAAACCATGCAAAGTGCACTCGCCGAAGAAAGTGTTAGCGAGGAAAAAAATGGCGTTAAATTAGTCTTAAATGGTAATTTAGAAATAATTGAATTAAAGCTTAACTCAGAGTTAAGTATTGATAGCCAGGAAAGTGCCTTAAAAAGCTGTTTTAACGATGCCATTAAAAAAGCTCAGCGTTTAATGGCTAAAAAAATGCAAGAAATGGGTGGCTTTCCTGGCCTTAGCTAAATCTATTATCTTGAACAATGAAATATCCAGCCTACATCCAAGAATTAATTGACCACTTCAGTAAATTTCCTAGCGTTGGCCCCAAAACGGCCGAACGTTATGTTTTTTATTTATTAAAACAATCCTCCCAACAGATACAAGCTCTGGCACTAGCTTTAAATGATTTACCGGAAAAAATTAAACGCTGCTCCCAGTGTCGAGCTTTTAGCTCCAGCGACCCCTGTGAAATTTGCGCCGACAAAAACAGAAATCAACAATTGTTATGTATTATTGAGAAAAGTCAAGATCAGGGCGTTATTGAAAAAACTAAACAATTTAATGGCCAATATTTTATTCTTGGCGAACTATTAAACACTCTAGAAAGTATCGGGCCGGAACAACTGCCTTTAAATGAGCTCAAGCTGTTAATCAAGAAAAATGAAGTAAAGGAATTAATTATTGGCCTGAATTTTAATTTAGAGGGTGAGAGCACTGCCATTTATTTAAAAAAAATATTCCCCGATTTAAAAATTACTCGCCTCGCTCGTGGCTTGCCCGCCGGCTCAGATCTTGAATATGCCGATGAATTGAGTCTGGCTAATGCTTTAAAATATAGAAATACTTTATAAACACTAAAAAAGGAGTGGTCATGGTACCTTTAACACTTTTAATATTAGGTCTATTGATTATTGGTTTATTTAATTTAAAAATACGCCAGATATCTCTAACCTTGCTATCTCTATTTTTGTTTAATAAAAAATTTAGACAAACCATATTTTTACTTATAAAACTATTTTTTCTAGGCATGAATAAAAAAAACTCTCGACGCAGAGCTTTACGCATTAGTAAAAGATTTATAAAGAAAAAATTGAGAATAGCCACATAAAAAATCCGCTTTGCATTAAAAACGGATTTTTATATATAAGCAATTTGAATTGTAAAAAATTAAGCAATGCTTAAGATTTTAACAGCAGTCTTTGACTGACGATGGCCGACCGTTTTCTTGTAACGAGTCTTACTCTTATACTTTACTACCAAAACTTTATCCTGCTTAGCGGTATCAATAACTTCAGCGGTCACTTTTTCACCTAAAGATGGAGCACCAACTTCAACATTACTCGCATCACTTTCAGCTACTAAAAGAGTATCAAATTTAACCTTTTCTCCAATTGCCAATTCTAGTTTTTCCACTTTAATGGTTTCCCCTTCCTTGACCTTATATTGTTTGCCTCCAGTGGCAATTACTGCGATCTTCGCCATACATTTAATATTAGCAAAATTATTAGAAAAAATCAGGCTTACGCCGATTCACCCTTCAATAGTATCAAATATTTGAAAAATGTCAATAAATAGGATAAGATGAAGTTATTATAAATAGCTAATTATCTCATATGCCTAAATTCATCATTACTGGCGGACGCCCATTAAGCGGCAAAATTGCTGTTAGCGGCGCTAAAAATTCCGCTTTAAAAATTATTCCCGCCGCTTTGCTATCTGCTGAAGTTCTCACTATCAAAAATCTACCAGGAATTGAAGATGTAGAGCGCTCTTTTGAGGTCTTAACTGATCTAGGGGCAAAAATAGAAAGAAACGGTAATGAGGCTACTATTAATACCTCTGGTCTAAACAGTACGGAGCTTAATGCTAAAATGGCTAATAAATTTCGTGGATCCATTATGTTTGTTGGCCCAATGCTCGCCCGCTTTAAAGAAGTTAAGTTTCCTCATCCTGGTGGCTGTGTGATTGGTGCTGGTGGTCGACCAATTGACTTATTTTTAGAGGGTTATCGTGCTTTCGGTGCTGAAGTCGAAGAAGTTTCTGGTAAATTTTATCATATCAAAGCCAATAAATTACACGGAGCTGATTATTTCTTTCCGCTTGTTAGCGTAACTGCAACCGAGAGCATGATGATGACAGCCTCTATTATTCCAGGCACCACTACTTTAAAAAATTGCGCCATGGAACCAGAAATTACTGCTTTAGCTGAATACTTAAATAGTCAAGGGGCAAAAATTAGTGGCGCTGGCACCCCCACAATGATAATTGAAGGTCAAGAAAAAATTAGTGCTGGAACTTTTACGGTTATTCCTGATCGTATTGAAACTGGTTCTTTTGTGATTATGGCTGCAGCCGCCAATGCCAACATAGAGATTACTCATTGTAACCCAGAACACATCATGACACTTTTACAAACACTGAAAAAAGTTGGCGTTGACTTTAGTTTTGGTACAGACTGGATTAAAGTAAACTCAAGCAAAGGACCTTTAACAGCTCAAAGCATCAAAACTCATGAATATCCTGGTTTTGCTACCGACCTCCAATCACCTTATGTCGTGTTAATGACTCAAGTTCAAGGAACTGCCTTAATTCATGAAACTATTTATGATCGCCGTTTAATCTGGACTGACATGCTCTCACAGATGGGTGCAAATATTACCATGTGCGATCCTCATCGCATTGTTATCCAGGGGCCAACTAAATTATATGGTAAACATCTTATTAGTCCAGATTTAAGAGCTGGCATTGCTCTTGTTATCGCCGCTTTAATTGCTGAAGGGCAAACTGAAATTGATAATATTTATCAAATTGATCGTGGCTATGAAAAATTAGAAGAACGCTTGCGCGGCATTGGCGCTGACATTGAAAGAGTAGAATAAAAAAAATATGTCCAAAAAAATTAGAGACTTTTTGTTTATTGCCTTTATAGTTCTCTTTATTATCTTAACTATATTCATTTCTTTATACGCCGCTGGCTATAAATTAAATACCAGTTGGCCGCCCAAATTCAGACAGCTTATTCAAAAAACAGGTATGCTGATTTTAGATAGCAATCCTAATAATGCTAAAATTATTATCAATGGTGAAGAACAAAGACAGTCTTGGCTGATAGATATAGGACAAAGTAGCATTACCACGCCAACAAAAATTAAAAATCTACTAGCTGGTGAATACACTGTTCGTTTAGAAAAAGACGGCTATTGGCCCCTAGAAAAGAAGATAAAAATTGAAGCTGGCCAAAGCACATTTATGGAAGACTCAATTTTATTTAAACGTTCCCTACCCTTAAGCCTTGCTCTTTGTGCTCCTCAAAATTTATCCTTTAGTCCTGATAAAAAAAATATTATTCTTGGCGAAGACGGGACAATTCTTAATATAAAAAATGCTAGCACAAGCGCAATTATCGGTACAAATAACAATAATATTCAATGGTCAAAAAGTGGCAATCAGGTTTTATTAGACGGAAAATTAATTAATTTAGATAATAATAGCAGTAGCTATGATTTATCTGTCATTGGCAAAACTGCTACTAATTTTTATTGGGACGAAGCCAATAAGAAAATATACTATCAGGCCAACGGTAACATAAACTGTATTTTAACAGATAAAAATATTATCAGTACAATCCTAAGTGGAAGTAATTATACAGCCTATATTGTTAGAAATAATTTAATTTACACCATTGAAAATACAGAAGGACAAAACTATTTACGTATTTATGGACTTGATAACAATATTTTAAAATCAAGTACTTACCTTGATAACGGCAACTTTAACTTCCGCCAAGATGAATACCATTTAAATTTATACGACAGTAAACAACAGACTCTTTATTTGCTAAGCGATTATACTGAGCAACCTATTATAACTAAAATAAGACCAGTAATTAATTGGCAATGGCTGAATAATAATTTTTTAATTTGGCATAATGACTTTGAAATATACTCACTTAATACCAGTAGCAACAAACAAGATCTAATTATAAGAGTGAGCGAACAAATCGTTAATATCGCCTGGAATAAAATAAAAAATTATTTAGTTTATGCTAATGGCAATCAAATTAATCTTATTAACTTAAATCTAGAAAAGAAAGAACCGATTACTCTCCTAAAAGCCAAGAATATCAACAACCTAGTCCTAGACGAAAAGAACCAGCTGCTATACTTCTATGCTCAAGTAGGACAACAAGCTGGTATTTATAAGCTGCAGCTACAATAACAAAATAAAGTCTCTAAACATCAAAAAAACCGCCCTCGTGGCCGACAGGTTTTACTACGTAAAACGTGGCTCACGGGGCGGTCTTTATTATAAGAAGAAATAAAAATTAAAGCTTGGGCCGCAAATCTTGTAAAAACTTATTCAAATCTTCTCCTATTTCCTTATCCTTAAGACCAAATTTAATAGTCGCTTTAATGAAATTTAATTTATTGCCAGTATCAAGCCACTCCCCTTCTATTTTCTTGCCATAGATAGGCTTATTCTGCTGAAGCATTTCATCATAAGCATCTGCTAATCTAATTTCACCAGACTTCCCTTTTTCCATATGTGATAAAATCTCAATAATATCAGGAGTAATAATATTAATACCAACCTGTACTAAGTTTGAGGGTGCATCTGCTACAGCAGGTTTTTCCACAAATTGTTTAACCTCATACACGCCATCGCCTAAATCAATACCACCCATCACACCAAACTGAGTGACATCCTTTTTATCAACTTCCGATAAACCAATAACCGTATCACCATATTTCTCATAAGCCTCCATCACCTGAGTCACTGGGGATATAGGGGCATCATACAGTGTATCGCCAAACATCACTAAAACAGCTTCACCAGGTTCAATTAAGTGAGCCGCACACAAAACTGCATGTCCATCTCCCAATGGAATAGGTTGGCGCACATAGGAAAATTTAGCTAAGCCTTCAATCGCTTGCACTTTCTTAATTAAATCAAGCTTATTCTTTTCCACTAAAGTTTTGGATAATTCATAAGAGTAATCAAAATGATCTTCAATCGCTCTTTTACCACGTCCAGTAACGAAGATAATCTCTTCAATGCCAGCAGCCACGGCGCTTTCAACCAAATACTGAATAACCGGCTTATCTACTACCGGCAGCATCTCTTTAGGCTGAGCTTTTGTGGCTGGTAAAAATCTAGTACCAAAACCAGCGACCGGAAAAATTGCTTTCTTAATTTTTTGCATATATAAATTATTTAAAGGCTGGCTAATATTATCGCCATCCCCATTTCTTAAAATATTTCCACCAAGATTTAAGGTGTTCTCGAGCTATTTTATCAGAAAAAATGGCCATATACCAGGGTAAACGAGCACTATCACGCATATGATCATGAGTTATAACAGACAAAGGATGATACATCACTTTCTTTCCAGCCGCATTGGCACGACGACATAAATCAACATCTTCAAAATACATAAAAAATCTTTCATCAAATAATTTACCGTTCTCAAATAATTCATCCCTTCTCACCAATAAACAAGCTCCTAGTAACCAGTCAACCACGCTAATCTCCGTATGCTTGTCTTTTTTCATTAAATAATTTTCTATGAATCCAGGGAAAAAATTACCCAAAGCCGTGCGCCGTAATAATGGTAAAAAAATACTAGGATAACGGGCACAAGAATACTGTAAACTTTGGTCAGGGTTTAATAATTTTGGCCCCGCTATTGCGACCTCCGGATGAGTGCTCAAATACTGATATAAAATTTTAATAGCGTCAGAACTAAAGATTAGATCAGGGTTGGCAATAAGAATGTATCGACCATTACTATTTTTAATTCCTAAATTATTACCGCCGCCCATACCCAAATTAACAGGGCTATTTATTAATTTAATTTTATTAAAAGTTGCAACTAAATCATTTAATTCGTCGCCAGAATTATTCTCAACCACAATTATTTCATGTTCTATACCCGATAAATCGGACGCCTCTAAAGACCTTAAGCAATTAGCTAATTTATCCTTACTTTTATAATTAACGATAATGATCGATAAGTCCATATTACTGTTGTAATAATTTAATTAAACGACGCATCAATAAAAAATACAAAGAAAAAACTGGATTAACCAAGTACTTAAGTATTGGACTGCCAATTTCTTGATACCAAATACTTCCAGAGAACAAGGGCAATATCCTGTAATCAGGCACTTGTCGCAAAGACTGACTTTGGCGACGGGCTTTTAGTAAATAGCCCCAATTTTTAGGATTAAAAAAATACAACCAAACGTTTTTTTGTTCTTTTAACCAACCTGAGCGCCAGGAAAAGAAAAGCATGCCTAATTGCATAAATAATAAAGGCGGAAAAAAGAGAACTAAAGATAAAAGTGAATAATTTTTCCAGGCTACTATTAAACGATTACGCTCCAACCAATAATACTTACTAATAGAACGACTAAATTCGTAGTGATGATAAGCAAGCGCTCGCGGTGCCAACAGACACTCACGTCCTGAAAGCCACATACGCCAACCCAAATCCTGATCTTCATTATACATCCAAAATTCTTCATCAAACAAACCCACTGCTTTCAAAGCCGAGGCTTTTAATAAAACACAGGCCCCCGAAGGATAAGCAATGGGTGAAACCTCCACTCCTTTATCTTGATATTTTTCACGATAAGCTCGACAATAGCCAAAACCGAGAAAATGAGTGACATTACCAAGGCTATTTACCAGTTCTCTATCTGGATCAAGCATTAACCTGGCCTGTATAGCTCCAGCTAAAGGATTAGTCTCAGCAACTCGAAGTAATTCACGTAAAGCTTCAGTATCCAGTGAAGCATCCATATTAAGCAAAAGTATATAATCATAGTCTTCTGCCAACATCATCCTCATAGCATCATTATTCCCCTTAGCAAAACCATCATTATTCTCATTTAAGATTAGACTAGCTTCTGGCGCCTGTTTACGTAAATAATCAGCAGACTCAGTTGTGCTGGCATTATCAACAATAAATATATCTGGTTTAACAATAGGATTTAAAAGACGAATAGAAGCTAAGCAAGGCGTTAAAAAACGCTCAGCATAATCTTTATAATTAACGAGAATAATTCCTACTTTCATAGCTTAAGAAAAAATTTTAGCTAACAATCTTCCGAGCGGCCAAACATTTTTTAAAATATAATATTGCCAACGTGGCTTCCATTTGAAAAAATATTTAAGCATTGAATCTTGAAAATATATTTGTTTGCTTGCAGTATTCACTTGGTTAAAACTCTGTCCAACATAATCAACACAACTAGTGATAGGCGTATACCAGACTTCACCGCCATTTTTATATACCTGCTGACAAAAGTCAACTTCTTCAAACCAAATAAAATAACGCTCATCTAATAACGGAACACTGGCTCCGGAAATGTTTTGCCAAGAGGAACGATTAATCAAAAAACAAGCACCTCTAATTGAATCAACTTTTTGAGCACAACTATAATCAAAATTTTTAAATAAATATTTATCAACAATATGTGGAAAAATATGAGGCAATTTTAAAACAATGGCTAATTGATCACTAAGTCGAGGAAAACGACGAATATGAGGCAACAGGGATCCATTAGATGTTTCTAAGCGACAACCAACTACCACTGCCTCGGGCTTATTCTCAGCCCAAGAAAATAAGCGTTTAATAGTTTGAGGAAAAACGAGCATATCAGGATTAAGCAAAAGAATATACTCGCCCTGAGAAATTTTAAGAGCCTGATTATTAGCCTTAGCAAATCCTAAATTTTTTTTATTGGCAATTAACTGAACTTGCGGAAACTCATCCTTAATCATTTTACGACTACCATCCTGTGAATTATTATCAACCACAATTACTTCCGCTCTCAAGCCTTCTAGGGACGGCAAAAGAGCTTGCAGGTTTGCCCGCAATTTTTCTTTAACATTCCAACTAACAATAATGATTGAAATATCCATAGCAATCTAGGCCTTTTTAATTTTAATCCATTTTAGTCTAGCCCCGCCGCCCTTAATAATCTCCACTCTTTTTTTGGGCAACTTTAAAGAAGAAGCGATAAATTCTATCACTTCATTATTAGCTCGCCCTCTTTCTGGAGCTGATTTAACTTTTAACTTGCGAGTGCCATCACTTAATACTTCCTGCCATTCAGTCTTGTTGGCGCCAGGAGACACCTTAACACAAAACGTCACTCTCCCTTTTTCTTCAATTTTAGCTAATAATTCAGAAAAATCCATAATAACTATTTTAATAAAATCTCTTCAATTATGGCTCTATTGTAGCTTTTTTATTGTAAAAAATCAATTTAAAGAAGAATCTAGACATCTTGTCAATATTTAATAAATATCATATCTATATTACAATAAGAAAGGTATTTAAATAATTATTTATATATTAAATTTATGAGTGAAGAAAATAATTATGTGCGTCCTTCTTGGGATGAGTACTTTATGAAAATTGTAGAGATGATCGGTTCACGCGGTAGCTGTGACCGCGGACGAGCAGGTTGCGTTATCACTCGTGACCGTCGTATCGTTGCCACCGGCTATGCGGGGTCCCCTGTTGGCCTTCCTCACTGCGATGAAGTCGGACATGAGCTCCATACGGTCACCAATGTTGATGGCAGTGTTAGTAAACATTGTATTCGCACCACTCATGCCGAACAAAACGCCATTTGTGAAGCCGCTCGTATGGGAAATTCTATTAATGAAGGCACTTTATACTGTAAAATGACACCTTGTTATACCTGCGCTAAAATGATTATTAACTGCGGCATTAAACGCGTTGTTTGTGCTCAAGATTATCACGCCGGCGAGAGGAGTAAGGAAATTTTCAAAGAAGCTGGTGTAGAGTTTAATCTCTTGTCAGACGAAATGACTACTTATAAAGACATGAAATAATAAATATATGAAAGCATACTTAGATTTATTAAAAGACGTTTCAGAAAATGGTCGTGGCAAAGACGATCGCACTGGTACGGGCACGAGCAGTGTCTTTGGTCGACAGGCTCGCTTTGACTTAAATCAAGGCTTTCCTCTTTTAACTACTAAGAAATTGCATTTAAAATCAATTATTTACGAATTACTATGGTTCCTACAAGGAGACACTAATATTAAATATTTAAATGACAACGGTGTTTCTATTTGGGATGAGTGGGCTGATGAAAATGGAGATTTAGGTCCTATCTATGGTAAGCAATGGACGGCCTGGGAAGCAAATAATGGTGAAAAAATAAATCAAATTGCTGAAGCAATTGAAATGATTAAACATAATCCCAGCTCTAGAAGAATTATTGTTAGCGGTTGGAATGTTGGAGACTTAAGAGCTTTAATTTCTGGTAAAAAAACCGCTCCACCACCCTGCCATACCTTATTTCAGTTTTATGTAGATGCTGACGATCGTCTATCTTGTCAGCTTTATCAACGTAGTGCTGATTTATTCCTAGGTGTTCCTTTCAATATCGCCTCTTACGCTCTTCTAACTATGATGGTAGCTCAAGTAACCGGTAAAAAACTGGGTGATTTCGTTCATACTTTTGGTGACTTGCATATTTATAACAACCACCGCGAACAAGTAGCTGAACAATTGAGCCGTGAACCGCGAGCTCTGCCTAAAATGATTATTAATCCTGAGGTAAAAGATATTTTCTCATTTAAATACGAGGATTTTAAGCTTGAAGGCTACGACCCCTTACCAGGCATCAAAGCACCAATAGCCATATAACATTAATCTATGATTCCTGTAACTTTAATTATGGCCATAACGGCCGATGGTAAAATCGCTAAGGATAAAAATCAATTAGCAGATTGGACCAGCAAAGAAGATAAACAATTATTTGTACAAACATCCAAGGATTTTGGAGTTGTTATGATGGGTGAAAACACCTTCAAAACCTTTCCTAAACCTTTACCAGGCAGATTAAATTTAGTGTTCTCCTATAATGGCGGCCAAGATATTGATGGCTTATTAAAATGGGTGCAAGGGGAGCCAGAAAAAGTTTTGAAAGACTTAGAACAAATGGGTTACAAAAAGGCCCTTTTGGGTGGTGGTGCTTTTTTAAATACCTTATTTTTAAAAAAACAATTAATTGCAGAAATTATCTTAACAATTGAACCAAAAATATTCGGCAATGGTATTTCTTTATTTACTGAAAATATTGAACATGATTTAGAATTGCAAGAATGTAAAAAATTAAATACAAGCACAATAATGCTTAGATACAAAGTAATTTACTCCTAAACTATTATGCCTAAATTAATCCTTGGTTTTGTTGGCAAGCTGGCTAGCGGTAAAGCAGTTTGTCAACAATATATCAGTAATAAGCACGATGCTGGCAGCGCTAAATTTTCAACTGCCCTACGCGATATCTTAAACAGACTATATCTGCCTATATCCAGAGAAAACATGCAAAATCTATCACTTGATCTAAGAACTCGATTTGGCGGCGATATTTTAGCTCAAGTAATAACAGAAGATGTAAAGAATAATCCTCACGAAATAGTAGTCATCGATGGGGTTAGAAGACTAGATGATATTAGCAGCTTAAAAAATTTACCTAATTTTCATTTAATTAGTATCGACGCTAGCCCTGAAATTAGATATGAACGCATGAAATTACGCAATGAAAATGAAGGCGATGATAAAAAGACTTTTACTGATTTTGAAGAGGACGGAAAACGTGAAGCTGAACTACAAATACCAGAAGTTATGGCAGCCGCTAAATTTAATTTAGATAATAACGGAACGCTAGATCAGCTCTATAATCAGATTGACAAAATACTAGAAGAGATACAAAATTAAAAAAAGACACAGCATTAGGAGGAGTGCTGAGGCTTGACCCCAAGGCACTCTTTTATTCTCCTAAATATACACCTAGAAACTATGTCTAATTATTCAGGAAAATTTATCGTAATTGACGGCACCGATGGCAGCGGGAAAACAACCCAGTTGCAGCTTTTAGCTAGCAAACTTTTAGCTGAACGCTATGATGTTGAAATTGCTGATTTTCCTCAATACAATACTAAATCGGCTGGAATGGTAGAAGAATATTTATCTGGTAAGTACGGCGGTGCTGATGATGTCAATCCCTATGCCGCCTCCCTTTTCTATGCTGTTGATCGCTTTGATGCCAGCTTTCAAATTCGTGAATGGTTAAAGCAAGGCAAAATTGTTATTTCTAATCGCTATATCTCCTCTAATTTTGCTCATCAAGGTGGAAAAATTGATAACGCCTTAGAACGTAAGCTATTTTTTAACTGGCTCAGCGAAATAGAGTATAAGATTTTTAATATTCCCAAACCAGATTTATACTTAATCCTGCATGTTGAGGCTGAAGTTTCACAAAAAATGGCACAAGATCGTCAACGCGAAGATTGGAAAGGCAAAACTAAAGACATTCACGAAGATAATCTCCAGCATTTAAAAAAAGCTGAGAAAGCATATTTAGATATTGCTCAGAATTTACCTGATTTTCGTTTAATTAAATGCACTCGCAATAATGAAATAATGAGTCGAGAAGATATTCACTATCTTGTCTGGCTACATACTAACCGCATCTTAAGCGCTAGCTCTAGCGGACAAAAAAAACCTGATTTCCAGGCGATGAGTGATATTTTAATTAATAAAGGCAAGGTGGGTCCAAATTTACCAGAGTTAGTTAATGCTCCTCGTATTTCCTTAGAACAAATGCCTATTAACTCCCTCTCAGATACACAAGAAAAGGCTTTAGCTGCTCACCCAGAAGACATAGGGGATGATATGAAAATAAGTAGCAACAATGAAAGTGTGCCTCCAGTAGCCACCATGCAGCTCGTCACTGATAACAATGCTCTCCAAGAAATAACAGTAGAACGTTTAAATTCAGCGGCTAAATTACCATTACGTAATCATCCTGGTGACGCCGGACTAGATCTTTATTCCACCGAAAACTGTTCTATTCCTGCCTATGGTCAAGATTCCATCCCTACTGGTATTAAAATTGCTATACCTGCAGGCTATGTTGGTCTGATTTGGGATAAGAGCGGTCTAGCCAGTCAGGGCTTCACCACCTTAGGCGGCGTTATTGACTCTAACTACCGTGGTGAAATAAAAGTTGTTTTTAAAAATTTAAGTGAAGATATTTATAATATTCAAGCCGGACAAAAAATTGCTCAACTACTTATTCAAAAAATAGATACTCCAATTATTAAAGAAGGGCCTATTGGTAATGAGAGCGAACGCGGTAAAAATGGTTTTGGCAGCACCGGACTTTTCTAAGATTATCGCCCCTTTTGGGGCTTTTTTCTTATAAAACTGCCAAATACTTTCCTGAATACGCATTTTCCGTTAAAATATAGATATATGAAATATGATGTAATTATCGGCCTGGAAATACACGCCGAACTAAAAACCAAGAGTAAAATGTTTTGCTCTTGTAATAATAACTCCGAGGGTAAAGCACCAAACACAAATGTTTGTCCTATTTGTCTTGGCCATCCCGGAACCTTACCTGTGCCAAATAAACAGGCTATTGATTGGACCCTGTTAATTGGTTTAGCTTTAAATTGCCAAATAAATAAAAATTCTAAATTTGATCGTAAAAACTATTTTTACCCAGACCTCCCTAAGGGTTATCAGATTTCTCAATATGATCAACCCTTCTGCTACCAGGGTAGCTTAGATATTGGTGACAAGGAAATTGCTATTACTCGTATCCATTTAGAAGAAGATACCGGCAAATCTTTTCATCCTCAAGGCACTAAAGACACTTTAATTGACTTTAATCGAGCAGGGACGCCTTTAGTGGAACTAGTTAGTGAACCAGTTATTGCCAGCGCTGAAGAAGCAAAATTATTTTGCCAGGCCTATCAACGTATCCTGCGTTTTCTAGATGTTAGCAACGCTGACATGGAAAAAGGAGAGATGCGTTGCGAAGCTAACATCAGTCTCCAGAAAAAAGGTGCTTGGGATTATAAAGATGGTTTAATTATTGCTAAGGGTAAAGCGCCGCTGAATGCCAAAGTTGAAGTAAAAAATATTAATTCCTTCCGAGCAGTGGAAAAAGCGATTAACTATGAAATAGAAAGACAGAGTCTAGCTTTAGACAATAAAGAAGAAATCATTCCCGAAACAAGAGGCTGGGATGAAAAGAAAAATGAAACGGTCGCTCAGCGTCGCAAAGAAAGCGCTGCCGATTATCGCTATTTCCCTGAACCAGATATTCCGCCAATTATTATTGACGAAGATTGGTTACAAAAAATTAAATTAGAACTAGTAGAACTACCAGCCGCCAAGAAAAAAAGATTTGAACAACAATACGGACTAAAAGCCGATAGTGCCGAAACTATTGCCAATGATAAAGATTTGGCCGCTTTTTTTGAAAATGTCGTTTCGGAAATGGGCGCCTGGATTGAAGCTAATGGCGACAACTTTGAGCGCCAAGATAAAAATGCTGCTCAGATGGCTGCCAATTGGATTATCAGCGAACTCTTAAAGAATCTTAATACCGATAAAAGAAGTGCAGCTAATTTAAAGATGACAGCCGAAAATTTTGCCGAACTATTAACTTTAATTTGGCAAAATAAAATTAATTCCAATGCTGGTCAAAGAATTATGGAAATTATGTATTGGGAAGGCGGCGATCCGACGGACATTATGGAAAAGTTAGGGCTTGAACAACTAGATGACGATGAAGAGCTAGAAAAAGCGATAAGAGAGGTAATTAAAGCTAATCCCAAACAAACTCAAGAATATAGAGCGGGCAAATTACCATTAATACAATTTTTTGTGGGTAAGGTCATGGCAGAAACGAAAGGTAAAGCGAATCCGGAAAAACTAAGGCCAATGCTAGAAAAAATATTAAGTGAATAAAAAAATAGATGCATAAAAACGACCTCCAATAAAAGGTCGTTTTTGCTATCAATAATTTATTTAACAGTATCCATATACTTAGTTATTAGTTCTTCCGTTTCTTCTAAATTCTGCAACCAATGTATTTTTTTTCCCTGCTTTTCCCATCGCTTAAACCAAGTTTTTTGACGTTTAGCAAAACGATATGAAGCGTTAGTTAATTTTTCAATCATTTCTTCATAACTAAGCTTCTCTAATAAATAGTAAGAAATAAATTTATACTCCAGGCCAAAAGAAATTAATCGTTGCCAACTTACACCATCCGCATTTAAGCCCTCAACCTCTGCCACCATATTTTCATTGTCTAAACGATCATTAATTCTTTTACTAATGCGCTCACGCAAAATTTCGTCGGGCCAATCAAGGCCAATTAATAAAAAATCATACTCAGATTCATTTTTTTTAGACAACTCTCCTCCCTGTTCAAATATTTCCAAGTAACGAACTAAACGTCGAGGGTTAAGTTTGTCACTATTATTAAGTTTATGAGCAAAATCTGGTTTTAATTGCTCTAGACGTAGATATAATTCTTCTCTGCTCAGTTTTTCTAAAATTTGTCGCTTAGCTAAATCGGGTTTAATCGGGCTCAAATCATAATTATCAACTAACGCTTGCAAATATAAACCAGTTCCACCAACGATAATTGGCAATTTATTTCTCTGATAAATATCTATTAGAGCTTCATTTGCTAGTTCTTTGTATTTGGCTAAATTAAAATCATCATTGGGACTAACAACGTCAATTAAATGATATGGTACTTGTTTCCGACCAGAACCATACTCAACTAAATCTTTACCGGTACCAATATCCATTCCTCGATAGACTTGGCGACTATCAGCTGATACTATTTCCCCCGTAAATTTTCTAGCTAAATGAACACCTAAAGACGTCTTACCCGAAGCGGTTGGGCCAAGAATAACAATGGCTAATTTTTTCTTATTATTTGTCATTATTGTAAATGCTTATTTTATTTTGTCAAAATTCCCTCCAAATTATTCTTGTCTACTTTCTGAATTTTTACTTGAACAAAATTACCAATAACTTCTTCTGGGTTAATATCTTTAATGGCAGTAAATCTAATAGTCTTAAAACTGGAGGTCTTGCCGTAATACTTATTTCTCTTATTCATTCCTTCCGCTAACACTTTTATCTCCCGACCTAGATAAGTTTTATTAATTTTATTACCGCTCTTTTCTATAATCTCTGTTAATACTTTCTCCCGTCTCTTCTTTTCTGTTTTTGTTACATTATCTTTCATATTCCAAGAAACGGTTCCTGGTCTAGGGCTATATTGAGAAATATAAGCCATGGCAAAATCCATATCTTTAAACAATCTCACAGTATTTTGAAATTGTTTTTTTGTTTCTCCAGGAAAGCCAACAATCGCGTCGGTGGTAATACTAATACCAGGCTTATTCTTTCTAATTTTTTTAATTAGAGATTGAAAATGAACGGCTGTATATTTACGATTCATTGCTTTTAAAATATTATCATCACCAGACTGAACGGCCACATGCAAATGATCACATATTTTAGGAGAAGAGGCTAAAACTGCAATTAAATCATCAGATAAATCTTTAGGATGACTCGAGGAAAAACGTAACCAAAAATCACCAGGAATGTTTGCTAAACGCTTTAATAAGCGAGGAAAATCTGTTTTCGCGCTCTTATAGCTGTTAACATTCTGAGCAATTAAAATAATTTCCTTATAGCCTCTTTTAATCAGACCTCTCGCCTCAGCCATGATATCGGCCGCGGGACGATAGACTTCACGTCCACGAGCATAAGGAACAACACAATATGAGCAAAAATTATTACAACCATTCCCAATTGGAATATAAGCACTAAAATTACTCTCATATTTTGGCTGAATGGTTAAATACTTCTCACCACTTATTTTACGTAATTCCTCCGTGCTTAAAGTCTTATCAGGAGAACATTTTTTTAATAAATCTAAAAGATTAGGCAGTTCATTAATAGGCATAAATAAATCAACCATGCTCTTTAAGCGTTTCTGCACATCTTTACGATTGGCCAAGCAGCCAGTAATTACAATCTTAGCTTTCGGATTAAATTTACGCATACGTCCAACCAGACCATAAACTCTATCTTCAGCTGATTGACGGATGCCACAGGTTGTCAAGATAATTAATTTGGCTTTATGCCAATCATCCTGATTCTTATAGAAATTATCCTCCAAAAAGGAAGCGATACGTTCACTATCAGCCTTATTCATCTGACAACCAATAGTAATAATATGATAAGTCATAATTTTATAGATATTTCTACTCTCCACTCACAATAATTGCAGCTCTACTACTAGAGGTTATTGAGCTTAGTGGTGACATATTTGATTCTAAGCGATACAAACCAAAAGCCCCACGACGTTCAATTAAATTTATACTAAAACCATACGGTGGCAAACGGCGCTCATTTAGATATTGCAAGTCTTTAGAGGGAAAGAAAAAATTATAGTAATAAATTGGGTAATATTTTAATAATTTACCGATGCTATCATTAACTTCATTATTAGTCAGCAAGGAATTAATAACGCGACGCTCTGGAAAGAGTTGTTTATCATGATATTGAGTAATTATAATCGCATCACTTTCAGTTTTTTCTAAAATAGCCAAAGTATTATTACGATCAGTAAAATGATTATAATATAAAATTACCAAACCCTCCTCCGAGCCAAATAAAGTAAAGGTAGTAAAAATAAATACTAACACGCCACTAATCACAATAGTCCAGTTAGCTGATAACAAGCGCCTAACGCCCTGAGACCACTTAAAGTCCGCCCCTAAAGACATTATCCGTGAGAATGATTTAGCTAAAGAAGTAATAGCTAAAGAAGCTAAAGGAATAGCCATAATATAAAGAGGCAACCAATAGCGAGTATAGGAGTTACCGATGGTAAACCGTGTCGGATCTGGATTGTCATTAAATTTCCAACTACCATAATATAAAACTAAAATTGCCGAGAGCGTAAACCAAACAGAAATATAAGCATAGACCCAACGTTTTTGTTTTTTTACCAACTTAAACAATAACAATATCCCGCCCAAGAAAGTTAAACTGCAGAGAATTGGAAACATGGCAATAACATAATGATAAAACATCCACAATGACTGACGGGGATGATAGCCAAAATAAAAAATATTTTGCCAAACAATATTAAGAGCAGCCTTATATTGAGCAAAATGACCAGTAACGGTCGATTGCACAAATTGTCCACCCGCTTGTGATAATTGAACAATAGAACGATTCATTTCGCCATAACCACCAAAGAATGGCGAAGAATATAAAATCTGATTCCAATAAAGAAGGGGTAAAATGGCTAATATTAAACCAGCAATAATTAAAACAAGGCGAGTAAAGGCAAGACGGCGACAATAAAAAAGACAAAGAATAAATAAAGTTGGTGCCAGCCATAACAACTCGGAAGTTCGTGCTGCCACAGTTCCGCCCAACATTAATCCGGCCAAAAAAGCTGAGAAATAACTCAAACTCTCTATTTTTGCAACTTTAAAATGCCAAAATTTTCTTGTTTTTTTTATTTGCTGTAAAACATCACGAGGAATAATACTTAAACTAGCAAATAAGAAAAAACCGAGCAGAAAAACAATAAATAAAATATTATGAAACATGCTCCGAGAAGTATAGAAGAAATAAACTGGAAAAGCTGCTAAGAGTAGCGCGGAAACAAGTGCAACTTTTCTGCCCAATAAACGTTTAATTAAAAAATAAAAAAATATAATACCAATAGCCCCAAAAAATGGGGTTAAATACGGAATAACCGCAATGCCTAAATAAGAAGCAATCTTGCCATAAACTAAAATAATGCCAATAAAGCTCACTGGTTTTAACCAGCCATGATCACTACGAATACTCCGTGGATGCACTACTTCTTCTGCTACTAAATTGGCTGGTTCAAAAACAGCAATTTGCCCACTTTGAGCATAATGACGAGCAAAGAAATAATTGGCAGTTTCATCTGGTGATAAAAACTTTACATAACCTTTTTCTTGAGTATTATAATTAAAAGCCGCCGTCGCCACGAAAAAAGCGATAGCGATTAAAACTACTAAAATATTATTCAAATTTTTGGAAAACCAGCGAAATTTCATATTAAGTGAAATTAGCCATAATTTAGCCCTTCTTATTTTTAATAGTAGCCAAAATTGTCCGAATAAGCAAGAATTTGCTATTATATAAGCATATGAAAAAGATTAATTTTAAACTAAGTTTTCCTGATTTTTGGCTATTTTTATGTCTATTTATTAGTGCCAGCGCCCTAGTCTATTTTTTATATGCCTTAAATATCATTGGTTTAATCACTAGCCTTATAATTACGGGCTTATTATACTGGAAGCTGGAAGCTAAAATTAAAAAACCGCCAGTTATTCGCGATTTTAAAATAAACTTTAAGTTTTTAATTTACTCAATAATAAGCATAATTTTTATCTCCTCAGCCCTGATTTTAGCCTTTCAAGCCAGAACTGAGCAAGCCATTATTTCCCCTTGGACATTAACGAATCCTTGGTTTTTTGTGATGATTGCTTTAGCAACAATCAGCTTACTTATGGCCTTAAGCCAGTCAGCCAGCAATATTTATAAAAAAATATTATTAAGCTTATATTATTTTAGTATTTTTAGCGTAGCTGCCATTATCTATCGTCTGGGCTACGGCTTTGATCCCTTCATTCACCAAGCGGCCATGTCTGAAATAAATAAATATGGCTTCATCCTACCAAAAACGCCATATTATTTAGGACAATACAGCCTTATCATTCTTCTGCATAAAATTAGTGGGCTAAGTTTAAGTTTTTTAAACCAGTGGCTCGTACCTCTAAGTTCAGCTTTACTCTTGCCCCAATTAATTTTCTATTTATTCCCTACGCGTGCGGATCATAAAATTGCTTGGCTAAGTTCCCCCCTTATTCTGCTACTCGGTTTTTCTCCGCTGATTATGACCTCACCTCAGAACTTTAGTTATCTATTTCTTATCGCGACCGTAATTTTTATTTATAAAAATTTTTCTTGGCCTTTAATACTATTTACCGCCTTCGCCACTTTTGCTATACACCCTCTTAGCGGCATTCCTGCCTTAGTTTTATCCGCCTTATATCTATTACCTCAAATTAAAATTAAAAAAGTTTGGTTAAATTGGCTTAAAGGTCCAGAGATAATTTTTGCCGTTTTATTTTTAACTTTCTGTGTAAGTATCTGGGCCGCCGCTGGCTTTAGTTCCTTAAAATTAAGCAGCTATAATCTAAGCTTACTTAATCCATTATTTCTAAATCAAGAATCTTTCTTTTTAAACTTTGTCTACTTTTTTATTAATAATTACTTCTGGCTCATCCTGGTTGGAGCAATATTAATATTCTTTCAACGTCACAGATTATGGCCGAATAAATCTTTAGAACAATCTCATTCTCTGCGACTTCTCAGTCTCACCGTTTTAGCCTCTATTAGCGCCTATTTAATTAGCCGTGGCTTTAGTTTCAATGATTTAATCAGTTACGAACAAGACAACTACGCCGCCCGTCTACCCATTATTGCACTTATTGTAATGTTACCCTTATACTGGGAACTATTTTATTATCTTGCTCAACAAGCTTTCAAACAAACGAAAACTGTTAAAATAATTTTATTAATAATTAGCTCTTTACTTATTACTATTAGCGTTTATTCTTCTTATCCTCGTTTTGATAATTATTTCAATTCCCGTGGTTATTCCACTTCTGCTACTGACATTGAAGCAGTTCATCTTGTTGAAGATAGAGCGCAAGGACAAACCTACCTTACTTTAACCGACCAACAAGTGAGTGCCGGCGCTTTACGTGAATTCGGTTTTCATAATCGTTATTTAGAAAATAATAATCAAGAAATATATTTTTACCCGATTCCTACTGGCGGACCACTCTACCAATATTATCTGGACATGGTTTATATAAATGCTAATCGAGAAACGATGCTAGCTGCAATGGACTTTGCCGGCGTTAATCGTGCTTATTTGATTATTAATAAATATTGGTGGGCAAGTGATAAGATTATTGCCGAGGCTAAACTCAGTGCAAACTACTGGCAGAAACTTGATAACGGCAAAGTGTATATATTTGAGTATTTAAAATAAAAAACCCCAATCGCGAAGATTGAGGTAAGTAAAGAAGATAATTAAACATTGAGTATAACTGCCAATATAGTAGCCACGGCAAAGAATATTATGGTCCAAGTGTTTGAATTATGAACTATAGAAGAAATTTTCTCTTTCATTTTTTAAAGGTTTTAAATTAATTAATAAATTAGATTCATAACTGTAATTTACTCATCATTGAAGAAAGCACAGTTATGAACCTAAAAACCTTTATTTATTAAATAACTATCTTAATTAAAATTATTATACATCATTATTAATATATTGTCAATAGCTAATTATTAAAAATACTAATATTAGCTATTTTTAATTATTATTTACTTTCCTGATAACTAAACACCGGTCCAACTGCTAAAACTATTTTATTGTCTAAAGCATGAGCAACAACTATTAAACGTGGATTTCTGAGAGTTTCTTTGAGTTTTATTCCAAATTTATCATTCTGCCAAGACAATGTCTTTAAGCCAGGCTCATCAATTGTATACATTAAAGCAAAATCACGAATAAATTGATTATCATCACCATCTAAATCTATTCCTTGTGCTTGTTTTAAAGAGATTTCACGCAAACCAGCAATTTGTATGCCAGCATTACGCAAGCGATTAACAGCTAAACTAGATCTCTCATTAATACCTAAAGCTTCAAACGTGCCCAAAATCATATTATTATAAGCAAGCAAACGATCAAAATAATTAATATTTGGCTCAAGCCAAGCATGGTCATCAAGTATATTAGTAGAAACTGATAAATTATTTGACTGATCTGCTTTAATCTTTAAGCTCAACTTATCTAGAGGTAGTTGCATATCTACCCAGGCTCCAGCAGCGGCCATTACTTCTCGTTCATACCAAGCTTCAGAACGAAAATAAGAAGGCAAATTATCCCGAGAAGAATTTAGATATGATCGCCATAGAAGTAATGAAGACCAATAATTATTTAAATTATTATTCATGGCCAGATCACTTAATGGTCTAAGGTTATTTAAAGCTTCAAAATAATTGGCATAATTGGCATTTTCTAAAAAATCTACTCCACGCCAATTCGGATAAATCAAACTAAGCACATCCTGACTTGAGCCCTGACAACGCTGATAATTTTTAAAAACACTACAAGCAGTTACATTGTTTTTTGCTGGCTGACTTTCACTTAAATATAAACCGACTTCTGGATAACTCAAACTATCAAAAATAAATTCATTAGGCCAATAAAAATCTGCTAAAAATTGCAAACCTGCTTTAGTGTAACCAGACATGGTTTTAAGATTTAAGGCCCCTTGCATTGGTACCACCACTTTATTCAAAAGAGACTGGCGTAATTTTTCCATATTAGCATTACCATCAATATTATCCTCAGCAAAAATAGTAACTATATTATAATTTTCGCCAAATAAATTGCTCAGATTATCACGATAATCAACGTAATCCCAACCAGACCGTAAACCTTTAAAAAAAGCTATTGTTTTATAAACACTAGCCCACTCATTTTTTAATTTCTGGTTAGTAGAAAAATCTTGTGAGATTAAGGCCGCGGCAGTAAAATTAATACGCCAGTCATCATAATCAAGTAAGCACTCCTGACAATTATCATCGCGATAGTTGAGGGGGAAAACAGATTTTAACCAGGCGGCGGCTAAATAGAAATTCTGTAAACGAGCATTATCACTATACTCTAGTGGTACAATAAAATTTTTATAATCACGATCATATAGAAGAACAGGGGATTTAACTACCTCCTTAGCTTCACGAATTAATTTTAACTCACGCGAAACATCATCGGTTAAATAATCTGGCACTGAAAAAGAAAAAGTTCTCTGATCTTGCGGACTGAAACGTCCAGCATTAAATTTATTATCAACATCAACTTGAGTAATTTGTGGTTTTAATAATTCTAAAGATATAGCAAAAAAAGCTGTTTCTAAACGCTCTCCTTCTAAAATACGGTCATTAACATTACCAATCGCTATTAAATTAGCCTCATAACGAGTTTTTGCCTGTTCATAAAGATTATAACTGGTATTCCACAAACTCTCATAAAAAACACCCTCTTCAATATCTTTAAATGCTTGTTTTAAAATACTTTGATAATAATAAGCAATAAAATCAGCACTTAAATAAAGGGGTATTTTTTCTTCATTTAGCTTATTGGCAATTTCATAAAAACTGGGAGCATCTTTTTCCCAAGGATTATCAATTAAAGCAAAGGCCTGGTTATTTAAAGAAGCTAATCCTTCATCAATAACTAATTTTCTAGATAAATCATAGTAATTCACTGCATCCACCTTTATATTTATTGGCAATTCAAATTCTTTAAAGCTTATTTTTTCAATATTATCTTCTGGAAGTTTATAAAAATCTACAAAACTTAGATATTCAATTTCTCTGTGATCAACAGTTGCCTCAATATCACCAGTCATGTCTTCACTGCCATCAAGATGAACATTATTTAAACGTGTTTTTTCTTCTTCGCTAATAATTTGATCATTTGGTAAAACGTTATTATTGTTCGCTTTGTGTTTTAAAGCACCAAATAAATACCAAAAAGCAAAAATCAAAATAGCTAAAACTAACACGCTAATTATTATTATCAAAGCCTTTTTCTTACCATTATTATCTTCTGGACCATTATCAGTGGCAGTTACAAAATTATTAGCACTATCTACCGCCTCATTAACTGATTCATTTTTTACATCTTCAAACATAAATTTATGGTAAATATTTTCTTTTATTACTTAAATGCTCCGCATAAGTGGTAGCATAAACAATTTTATTACTACCTGAAGGAGTCAAAAAATAATTATAACTAGTACTAAGCGGATAAATAGCTGCTTCAATAGCTAAGATACCGGGATTACTAATTGGTCCTGGTGGTAAATCGCGGTATTTATAAGTGTTATAAGGAGACTCTATTTTGGTGTCAGCGGTAGTATACTGAGCCTTATTAACCCCTAAAATATAAGCTAAAGTTGCACAAGACTGCAAAGCTTGTCCAGCTGCTATACGTCTCCAAAAAATTCCAGAAATAATACGAGCATCACGATTATCACCATTAGCATAATTTATTGGCGCTTCTTTCTCCAAAATTGAAGCCATAGTGACAATTTCATAAATTGTTTTACCTTGAGCCTTGATATCCTCTCGCATTTTATCAGTCAATTGCCGATCAAAATTACTCAACATTTTCTCCACTAACTCAGCCGGACTAGAACTAGCAAATATACGATAAGTATCAGGATAAAGATAACCTTCAAGACCCCTATTTTCCGGCTTATCATTTAAAAAAGAAAACTCGGTAGAATAATCAAATAAAGGCGGTAAATCTTTATTCTTTTTGTAATCAACCTGAGGGAAACCCACTACTTCCAAAAATTCCTCACTCTGCCAAAGACCCTGACGTTCAAAGTATTGAGACATATCACGACTATTCCAACCTTCAATTAAACGGACGGTTTCCTCCTCTCGCAGCTCCACCTTCATCGGTTCTTCTTTTTTAAATAAAGAATCAAGGCGACCAAAAAATCCAGAATCAGCCGACAAAGAATGCAAAAGACTGCGACCAAAAATAACACTCAACAATAAAGAGGTTGCCAACAAACTCAAACTAATGAGAAATAAATAGCGTATTATTTTATACATAATTTATTTGGATTTTATTTTTTTCTTCTTGGCGGCCGCTTTGGCAATTAATTCTGAGCTAGCTCTTATTTTTTGCCCAAGACCATCTACCATTTTTATCTGATATTTTTGACAGACTTCATACTCGGGCACATTAGCCAAATTCTTGCGATCACCACCATTAGCAAAAATATTTGGTTTCAATTTAGCTAAAGTTTTGATAACTGGAATTTCCCCATTAGACAACTGATAATCATCAATCGCTAAAATAACCCGATCAACATCACGTAAAGCTTTAATAATTACAACTCTATCCTGTTCAGACATAAAAGACACCCTCTTTTTTAAGGCGACTTGCTTATCATTATTAACAATTACTACCAGTTTATCCCCTAATTTCTTAGCCTTTTTTATCATTTCCAGATGCCCAACATGAAGTGGATTAAAATAACCAGAAACAGCCACCACAATGGGCTTTTTTTTCGCTTTAATTTTAGTATTTTTTGAGCTCATAAAGATATTTTTATAATCATATTATAGCAAAAAGCCGGAAGGGCGACAATTAAAAGAAAGAGACATATTGTAAATATAAAAAAATGCTTCAATACTACTAGCTATTACCGTCAAAATATATTAAAATAAGCCTATAATCTATATTTATGACTATTATTCATTCTCTTTTGCTAGGCCTAGTTGAAGGTATTACCGAATTCCTACCAATATCTTCCACGGCCCACCTAATTATTGCCGCTAAGGCCCTTAAAATCCCCAGCAGCGACTTTTTAGACAGTTTTCTTATATCCATTCAAGTTGGTGCTATTCTCTCGGTAGCGGTCTTATACGCCAAAACTATCATCAAAAACCCTAGATTAATTCTAAAAATTGCTGCTGCCTTTATACCCACTGCTATTATTGGTTTAGCTGCCTATAGCTTAGTTAAAGCCTATTTATTCGATAGCCTCCCCTTAATCGCCTCCACTCTCTTTATCGGCGGCGTCATCATTATTTTATTAGAAAGACATTTTGCTCGTCGCAATTTTGATCAACCTGCTGAAGAAGAAAAAGATTTAGACAGTATTAATTATCGCCAAGCTGCCTATATTGGTATTTTTCAATCATTAGCGATTGTACCCGGCGTCTCTCGTTCCGCCGCCACTATTATGGGCGGATTATCTATGGGTCTTTCTCGAAAAAATATAGTGGAATTCTCTTTTCTGCTCGCTCTGCCAACCATGCTCGCTGCCACTGCCCTTGATTTATACAAAACACCTCCCGTTTTAAACGGTAATGAATTAAATTTATGGATCATTGGCTTAGTTGTTTCTTTTATCACTGCCGTTTTAGGTATTAAATTCTTTTTGAAATTTATCAAAAAAAACGACTTCCGTATTTTC
>JAFGTW010000002.1 GCA_016938835.1 Patescibacteria group bacterium | reverse complement strand
GGAAGATGCGGGGATGTTCGGCGCTAAGACTGATTAAAAGTTTTTCACCATTAGTGGAGGGAATTAAAGAAGCTCGTCCTTTTATCACTTCTTCTTCGTCGCTTATTTTAAAGCGCTTGTTATGAAATAAATCGTTTTCATTTGCTCCTACTAATCTACGAAAGGTGGCTTTGATGTTTATTTCAGTTTCTGGGTCTAATTGTAAATAGTTAGCATTCTCACCATGACCGCAAGCACAAAATAAATTATCATTTTTTGCTTCTAAGCTAAAATGATTATGACCATGTTCGCTAGTGTAGCGACAAATTGTTTTAATTATTTTCTCTGACATGAGTATATTATACCATTATCTACTTGATTTTTAAAATGCTTAATAATATGATACAATAAGGTCGAAACTTTTAAAAGGAACGAGGAAAATCTTATTAAATATTATGGCTTATTCATTTATCTATAGCCGCTGGTATGCGCTCAAAAAGCGTTTATCTTCCATTTTGGCTATTTACTGGCGTTATCGTCCTAATCGTTTATATTTATTGATTGTAGTAATTATTCAAATATTGCTCTGGGTATTTGCATATCAAACCTATGCTACTCTAGGTAATGACTTATTAGTAGCTCACTATAATGTAGATTTTGGTATTGATTCCATCGCTAGCCCTAAGCAAATATTTAACATACCTTTATTAGCTGTTGCTATTTTGTTAGTAAATTTTATTACTTTATCTTTTTTTACTAAGCGTTTAAATTTCCATTTTCTAGCCAATGCGGCTGGCATTACTGGAATAATGGTTCAATTATTAGCTGCTTTAGCTCTGATGTCTTTATATTTAATAAATTTTCTGGCCTAATTTGTTATGGTTACTTTTTATATTGTTAAAATTTTATTACTATCAACTTTGGCCTTTATTTTTGCTTTTGCTTGCACGCCTGCTTTAACTAACTTTTTATATAAATATAAATTAGGCAAGCAGATTAGAAATAATGGCAGCACGCCCATCTTTAGCAAATTGCATGCTCATAAGGTGGGCACACCGACTATGGGCGGTATTTTAATTTGGGGCACAGTGTTAGTGTTCATGGTTTTCTTTTCTTTCTTGGCTGATGTTTTGCCGGGAGAAATATTTAAGTATTTAAATTTTTTCTCACGTTCAGAAACTTTATTGCCTTTGGGCGTTTTAATTGCTAGCGCCATGATTGGCTTAATTGATGATTGGTTGGATGTTAGCGCTAAGGGTGTATTTGGTGGCGGTGGTTTAAAATTAAAGCATCGTTTATTAATTTATACGCTTATTGCAGTGGCCGGGGCTGCTTGGTTCTATTTTAAATTAGATTGGACTGTTTTACATATTCCGTTTTTTGGTAATTTTGAAATATCTTGGTGGTATATTCCGGTATTTATTTTTGTGATTGTCGCTACTTCTTTTTCGGTAAATGAGAGTGATGGTCTCGATGGATTGGCTGGCGGTTCTCTGATTATGGCTTTTGCCGCTTATGGTATTATTGCTTTTGTCTTGGGTTGGTATCAACTAGCTACTTTTTGTGGAGTTATTATTGGCGCTTTATTAGCTTTCTTATGGTTTAATATCCCGCCTGCTCGTTTCTATATGGGGGATACCGGAGCAATGAGTCTCGGGGTTACCTTGGGAGTGATTGCCATGTTGACTAATAGCGCCTTGCTTTTACCTCTGATTGGTTTAATATTTTTAATTGAATCAATGTCCGTTATTATTCAGATGCTTTCTAAAAAAATAAAACATAAGAAAGTATTTTTATCCTCACCTATTCATCACCATTTTCAAGCTTTGGGTTGGCCCGAGTCTAAGATTGTTATGCGTTTTTGGGTAATTTCTGCTTTGGGGACGGTGTTAGGTTTAATTATATTTCTAGTTGATAGGCAGTGGTAAAATCTATGAAATTTGTAAAAAACCTTATCAATCTATTTGTCCAGGATAAAAGAAAACAGGATGGTCAGCCTGATCGTATATTTTTGTTACTGGTTGGCGCTTTAACTATTATTGGTTTAGTGATGTTATCTAGTGCTTCAGCTGTTGTTTCTTATGCTAAATTTACCAATACTTATCATTATTTCTTACATCAATTAATTGCTGTCGCTATTGGCGCCGGTCTTTTTTTTATTTTTGCCAAACAAGATTATCGTTTGTGGCGACGCTATGCTCTTTGGGCTTTGGTAGCTTCTGTATTACTCTTGGTTCTGGTCTTTATTCCGGGATTAAGGGCAGAGCATGGCAGTGCCCGTAGTTGGATTATAATTTTTGGTCAATCTTTTCAGCCTTCAGAATTGGTAAAGTTAAGTTTTTTAATCTATTTAGCTACTTGGTTAGAAGCCAAGAAAGAGCATTTGCATGAAGTTGCTAGCGGTATTATTCCTCTTTTAGGCAGTCTGTTGATTATTGGCGGATTAATGTTGGCACAGCCTGATTTTGGCACTTTGTTTATTATTTTATTTGCCTCTTTTGCCGCCTTCTTTGTAGCAGGAGGTAAATTATCGCATATCTTTATCACCATGTTATTGGGTATAATTTTTTTGGGGGTGATGTTCTATGCCAACTCTTCCTATCAAAGTAATCGTTTCCGTTGTTACCAGAATCCTTCTTATGCCTCTCAAGATGAATGTTATCAGATTAATCAATCATTAATTGCCGTTGGTTCAGGGGGTTGGTTAGGCAGAGGCTTAGGACAGAGTCGGCAAAAATTTATGTATTTGCCAGAAGTTTGGGGTGATTCAATTTTTCCGATTGTAGCTGAAGAGATAGGTTTCATTTTTAGTTCTTTGTTTATTTTTATATATGGATTGCTTTTTTATCGCGGCATTAAAATTGCTCGGGCTGCTCCTGATATTTATGGCACTGCTTTAGCGGTTGGTATTGTTGCTTGGTTGTCGGTGCAGACCTTTTTAAATATTGGTGGTATGCTTAATTTAATACCCATGACTGGCGTACCTTTGCCTTTCGTTTCGGCCGGCGGTTCATCCATTATTGCTACTTTAATGGCTATGGGTATATTGGCAAATATTAGTAAGCACAGCAGACATGAAAGACGTTAAGCACAAATTAATTGTTATTTCTGGTGGCGGTACTGGTGGCCCTAGTATGGCACCTTTAGCTTTGGCAAGGGCTTATTCTCAATTAGATCATGAGGCTCGTTTTGTATTTTTTGGCATTGATGAGGCCTTAGAACAAAAATTATTTTCTGCTAGTTTACGATCTTTGCAGGCTGACTATTATGCTTTGCCGGCAGGTAAATGGCGCCGCTATTTTTCTTGGCGTAATTTGTTTGATATTATTCAAATTGTTAAAGCTTTTTTTCACGCTTATCGTCATTTAAAATATTTACAGCCAGATTTAATTATCTCGGCCGGTTCTTTTGCTAGCGTGCCTGTTGTTTGGGCGGGAAAATTATTAAAGATTAAGATATTAATACATCAGCAAGATATAGTGCCGGGTTTAGCTAATCGTTTAATGTCTCCTTGGGCGGATAAAATTAGTGTATGTTTTCCTAGTTCTGTGGCTGATTATGGCAAAAAGGCGGTGGTTATTGGAAATCCTAGTGAAGCGGTGGTAATCAGTGAAGAAGCTAAGCAAGCCATTAGAGATAAATTTAAAATAAAAGCCGATCGTCCTTTCTTATTTATTACTGGTGGCGCTAGTGGTGCTTTAGCTATTAATAAATTAGTGTTCGCTGCTTTACCTCATCTGTCTTCTCAGTGGCAGATTATTCATCAAAGCGGTGCAGGGAAAGATCAAGGCGCGCCCATGCAAAATAATTACCAAGTTTATCCAAGTATTGAGCAGCAGGATTTCTTATCTTTGTTGGCTTGTGCTGATATCGTAGTTTCTCGTGCTGGTCTCGGCGCTTTAACCACTCTATCTGCCTTAGCTAAGCCTAGTATCATTATTGCTATGCCTCATTCTCATCAAGAAAAGAACGCTGCTTATTTTCAAGCTAAAGCAGCGGCTATTGTGTTAGCGCAGGCTGAACTAGATGGTAAAAAATTAGCTGAAGAAATTGAATCATTATACCAAGATGAAAATAAAAGAATGAGATTAGCTTATGAAATCAGTTCAATTCTACCTAAAGAGGCGGCAGCTAAAGGCGCAGACATTATCAAGATGATGTTAAATAAGTAATATGAATTTATTAGGGTATAAAAAATTCTATTTAATTGGGATTAAAGGAGTAGGCATGACTATGCTGGCTCAGTTTTTACATGAAAAAGGGAAGATCGTT
This sequence comes from Patescibacteria group bacterium, assembly GCA_016938835.1. Taxonomy (GTDB): domain Bacteria; phylum Patescibacteriota; class Patescibacteriia; order Patescibacteriales; family UBA12465. Next base: position 1,145 of record JAFGTW010000002.1, on the reverse strand, counting down.
TCCGGCTCTGATATTGCTGACACTTTTATGACTGATGCTGTTTTGCGTAGTCGTAAAATCAAAGTGTTTACCGGCTTTAAGGCGGAACAGATTCCCGCAGGATCAGTAATTATTTATAGTAGCGCTTATAATCAGCAAAATAATGTAGAATTATCTTATATTTATCAGCATCAGAAAAAATTTGCCAAACAAATTATATTAAATTATGCCCAAGCTATCGGTGCTCTATTTAATTCTTATCAGGGCATTGCTGTTTGTGGCAGTCATGGTAAAACTACCACTACCGCCTGGCTTGGTTTTGTGTTAAGAGATTTAGGTTTAGAACCTAATGTTGTGGCTGGGGCGCGTGTACCTCAGTTTAAGGGAAGTTCTATGATCGGCAATTCTCCTTATTTTATTGCGGAGGCTGATGAATATCAAAATAAGTTACAATATTTTCAACCCTATGGCGTGGTTTTAAATAATATTGACTTTGATCATCCAGATTATTTTAAAAATAAGACTGCTTATTTCCGAGTCTTTCAGAATTTTGTGGAAAAAATACCACCTGCGGGTTTTTTAGTAGCAAATGCTTCTGATCAGCAGGTGCAAAAACTATTAACTAGCACCAAGGCCCATATTATCAGCTATGCTTTAGCTGATAAGTTAACAGGAAAAAATAATGCTTTAAGTTTACTGGGACATAGTGTTCGTTACGAAAAAGGTTGGCAATATTTTCAAGTAAATGATTGGGGTGAATTTAAAATTCGTTTATACGGTCGTCATAATTTAGAGAATGCCTTAGCAGTATTAGCTAGCGCTTTAGCTTTAGGTATAGAGCCAATGGCTGCGAAGAAATCTCTAGCAAAATTTACCGGTACGGCGAGGCGGGCAGAATTATTGGGCGAATACCAGCATATCCCTATTTTTGATGATTACGCTCATCACCCGACAGAGATAAAAGCAACTTTGCAAGCTTTTAAGGAAGTCTATCCCAATAAGCGTTTAGTTTTAGTGTTTCACCCCCATACTTTTAGTCGTACTAAATCCTTATTTGCTGATTTTGTTACTAGTTTTGCCCAAGCTGATGTTTTAGCTTTAATGGAGATATATGCTTCTGCACGTGAAAAGCAGGGCGGGGTATCCAGCTTAGATTTAATTGAAGC
>JAFGTW010000030.1 GCA_016938835.1 Patescibacteria group bacterium | reverse complement strand
TCGTCGTCCCGATGCCAACATTGCCTAAGTTGTAATAAAGCGAGGTTGCGTTTTGAGTCCATGGACTATCACCAGCAGTGATATAAGCCGCCCAAGCTTTATTTATTCCAAAAATAAAAAAGCTGGACATAAGTAATATCAAGAAAAATCCCCGCTTTATTACAGTTTTAAACATACACTTAAAGTAAATTTTAAAACATTGATGGGACGGACCCCTTAATCCATAGATGAAAAAATCCGCCCGCACCAAATAAAATCTTATTTAACAATCATCTTACCAACTGCTCCTTGATCACGATGATTAAACATATCAGAGTAGAATGTATATTCTCCAGCCTGGCTAGGAGCATTAAAAGTAATAGATCTTGTTTCACCCTTAGCTAAACCTAAAACTACCGCTTTTAAAGATGGGTCGTCAAAACGAAACACTTCAGAGAAAGTGGTTGTATTAGCATTGGTAACAGCTAAATTAACCGCCTGACCGCGATTAACGGTAAATTCAGCTGGAGTAAAACTAGTACTTGTAACCGATAATTTAACGGCAGACTTTGGTAATTCATTTACATCAATAGGAAAAGAAGATTGTGGAGCCTCTTGAGAGCCAGGGCGAACATCATTAACAACGGCTACACCAGTGGCGGTAACTACTTTGCCAGTCTCAACATTGATACCGCTCGTACCAGGGCTAACTACCACCATCTTTATTTCTTTAACTTCAGTACTAGGAATTATTTCTCCATCTTCCCCCATTACGCCCTCGCCGGCTACTGATGTTTGGACAGTTTGCATTTCTTGCTCACTCTCAATAAGATCATTAATTAACTCTTGAGTTGCCTGGGCGGCTTCAGCTGTTTGATCCTCTAACATTGCTTCTGGAATATCGGCAAGATTATTTCCGCTATTACCCATCATACTATTTGAGCCCGATTGATTCATATATGCCCAAACGATTAAACCAACTACGACTACGGCCAGCACTACAATGCCGGCAATTTTTAATGATTTTTTCATAAATTTGCTGACCATGAAATTATTATTTCTTAGTCAATTAGTTAAATAATTTTTTATTAAAAACAAATGATAATTATTTTCCGACAAAAGGAATATGGCAGTTTATCTGGACATATTTATATTATAGTATAAACCAAGCATTATTACCACAGAAAACGTATACAGAATTATATGATCCTTGTAAATTATAAGTAGGCACTCCAACTATTGGCGTACTCCCCTCTGGGTCAATAATAATTGACTTACCAACTCCAGCATTTCCACTTTCATCAAGAATAATAAAGAATTTTCCCTGAACGCATACACTATCAGGTAAAGTAACGGTACGATTAGTACTTATGGCGCTATACCCAATAATATAATCGTTAAATGCGACCGTATAATTAGCGTCATTAATCGCTTTGTGTGGCGCAACCAAGGGAGAATAGTTGTCCTCTAAATACTTCAAAGGTACAGC
>JAFGTW010000029.1 GCA_016938835.1 Patescibacteria group bacterium | reverse complement strand
TTGCTCGGGGACAGGGATTCGAACCCCGATTGACTGGACCAGAACCAGCTGTCCTACCATTAGACGATCCCCGAATAAAAATGGCTAAAATTGTTTAAAGCCATTTTATGGTAACGCTATTATAACAATTACTTATTATTTTTCAAGAGTATTTCAGACTTTTTATTTGTGCTCTCTCTTTTTGGGCGCATTAATGGAAAAAGAGTTGTTTCTCTAACTGATTTATTAACCAAATAAGCAAATAATCTTTCACCCATACCCAAGCCACAGGTTGGTGGCATACCGTGCTCTAACATTTCTACAAATTCCCAATCAGGCATCATTGCTTCTTTATCACCTCTATCAATCAACTCTTGTTGTAATAAAAACCTTTCTTTTTGATCTATCGGATCATTAAGTTCAGAAAAACCATTAGCAATTTCACTGCCGGCAATAATAACTTGAAATCTCTCAGTCAATCTTGGATCATCTTCTTTAGCCTTAGATAATGGCGAAACAAGCTTAGGATGATTTATTAAAAAAGCTGGTCCAGCAATACTACGACGACAATATTTCCATAAGGTATCAGTTAAACGCTCCCTGTTACTACCCTCGTATCTCACTCCTAATTCTTCCAATTTCTTTTTCATTTTTTCATCACTATCCTCTAAAACGTCAATGCCAGTTTGTTTAAGCACTTCGCTACGATAATCAATTCTTGGCCATTCTCCAGCCAAGTCATATTCCATATCTTTAGTAACAAATTTACTTTTATTAAATACCTTTTGACCTATTTCTTGAAATAATTCCTGTGTAAGAGCCATTCCCATTTCATAGTTAGCATAAGCCCAGTAAAATTCCATATTGGTAAATTCCTGTAAATGGTCAGGACTTGAACCTTCATTGCGATAAACACGTCCAATTTCAAAAACTTTTTCAAACCCAGCCGCCATTAAACGCTTCTGCCACAATTCACCGACAGAAATACGCATAAATACATCCAAATCAAAGTCATCGTGGTGAGTTTTAAAAGGATTGGCTTCAGCGCCTCCAGTACTAGTCTCAATAGTTGGAGTTTCAACCTCAAAGAAGCCATGACGTTTCATAAAGTCACGAATAACCTCCCAAAATAAAGCCTTTTTTACAAATAAATCTCTTGTTTCCGGATTAAGTAAAAGATCAAGATAGCGCTGACGATAGCGATCATCATCATCTTTTAAGCCATACCAAGCATCTGGAATTGGAGCAATGGCCTTGCTTAAAATATTCCAAGAAGTAGCCATTAAACTACTTTCACCGCGAGTGGTAACAAAGGCTTTTCCGGTCACTTCAATAAAATCACTAATATCGATTAACTTAACCAAACGCTTGTAACTCTCATCACCTAACTCTTTCTTGGAAAAAGCTAATTGTATTTTACCGCTAGCATCCTCAAGATTAGCAAAAGTTAAATTGCCATGACTACGCATACTCCTTAATCTGCCAGCTATAGTTATTTCTTTTTGATTATTCTCTAACTCTTTAAAATCAGCAAAAAATTGAGCAATTACATAATCACGTTTGCTCGTAGCTGGATATGGATTAATACCAGCATCACACAAAAGTGCTAATTTCTTTAAGCGCTCTTCTTTTTCATTACCTGGAATTATTTTTTTTTCTGCTGACATAAGAATTAATCAATTTTTATAATTTTATACTCAACAACCCCCTTTGGTGTTTCCACATTAACAATTGCCCCCTTCTTCTTGCCTAAAAAAGACAAACCCAAAGGTGATTCATTTGATATCATACCATTTAAAGGGTCGGCCTCATTAAAACTAACAATTGTATATTTCTTTTCTTTGCCACTAATTTTAACAGTAACCTCTGAGCCCATGGCAACCTCATCACTTCTATCCTTACTATTAACTACAATAACATTTTTTAAAATATTAGTTAATTCTAAAATTCTACCTTCATTCAAAGCCTGTGCATCTTTAGCTTCACTATACTCAGCATTCTCACTTAAATCACCGAGGTCTTTAGCCCTTTCAATTCTTTCTGCTATTTCCCTTCTTTTTATTGTGCTTAGATGTGTTAATTCATCTTGTAATTTATTATAACCTTCTTGAGTAATAATTTGATCAGACATAAAATGTTATTTTAATTAAGACATCGTTTATTTAAATTCAACGATGCTACAATTTTATTATTATAATGAGTTTTTATGAAAAAAACAAGAGGAAAATAGGAGAAAACCTAAGCCCAAAGGATGATTTAAATAGGGAGTAAAGATATTAACTATCATTAAAAATAGTATAGAAATAGCTAAAGCTAAATATATTTCTGATTGTCGACTACGTGCATATTGCCATAATGCAATAACTAAGTAAACTAGCCAACTAATATAAGCTAATATTCCTAAAATACCTATCTTTAACCAAGTATCAAGATAAGCCCATTCAAAGGCATAGGTAGTATACCAACCACTAGGATTATTTGTTAAAACGCGCGGATCCCTAGAATAATAACTAACACTAGCTCCGAAACCATGGCCAAGGATAGGATCTTTTTTTATAGCCTGCCATAAATTTGGCAATAATGACCAACGTGATGCAGTCGCTGCCTCGCTGTTATCAATTTCTAATCTATCAGAGAGCGCCTGAAAACCAACGTTAACTTTATTACCAAGCAATGGAACTTTAATGGCAATAAAAGCTAACAGAGCTGCCAATGCAATAGCTATAACTATATAAGACAAAGCCTTAAAATATAAAAACCAAGATAAACGCCAACTAGCAATTGCCCCCACTATACCAGCTAAAACAAAACCCAACCAAAAGCTACGAGACATACTAATTGCAATAACAGCTAAAAATAAAGCTAAGAGTAAAAGTATACGAAACAATTTAGTTCGGTTTGATATGTTTGATTTAATTGCCGGGAATAAAACCAAGAAAAAAGCGATTGGTAGATAAACTTGTGATTGAATAAATATACGAAATAAACCACCACCCATAGCCGTAATTTCACCTATACCACTACGTCTAACCCAGAGATAAATATCAGGAACAATAGCTAAATTATGAGAAAATATAAAAAGTAATAAAAGCGTCTTAACGCTTAACCAAACAACTGCTAATAAAAAATATGCTTTTACCCTTTCCGCCTGTTTTTTATCATCAGGATTATAAGCAATTAAGATTGGGATTATTAAAGCAAGATACAACCAAGCATTAACATCAGCTAAAACTAAAGACCAGGAATAAGAAAAAACCAAACCACGGATAAAAGCCAAAATAATAAATATCAATAAAACTCCCAGCCAAGGCCAAAATTTATAAAACTTTATTTTTTTATGCCAAGTTTTTATTAATCCATGATGATAAAAATAAAAAAAGCTAGCCAATAATAAAGCTAACCAAATAACCAAACGTAAAGAAACAGGAAAACCAAAAATATCTGCTGAAAATAAGTGCCCCTTGGAACCAATCACTAATTCAATCAGAGCTACGAGTAAAGCAGTTTCAAGGGAATAGAGAGCCAGAATAAAAACTATTACTAAGGAGCCGGCCAATAGATACAACTGAATTGATGGATAAAAATAAGCTAAAAAAGACAAAAGTTCAATTAAAATAATTAAACTAAAAGTAAAAAATTTAGGATAGCGAGGTTTTACTAAAAACATAATTTACCAATAAATTTCTGTGCCGACGCCAAGCTGACAATCACGACTGGCACCAGCTGAAATTTCCAACACGGCGTCAGCTGGTGAACCGCTATGATATGTTGACTGCGGATAATCACCCTCTGGCAGTAAATCGTGATATAAATTTATTATCTTATGATTACGAATAAAAATTATATCGAGAGGAAAATTCATACGGCGCATCACAAAAGTTTTATCACTAGTCTCTAAAAATAAAAATAGCGTCCCTTCATTATCGGCCATTTGTTTACGATCAGATAAGCCTTGATACTGCTTACTGTGAGTATCCGCTATATCAGCTTGAAAGATACAAATACCAGCCTTAACGTTTAAAGATTGATAATGATTAAGACTTAAATAAAATACACTGATAAAAGATATAATCAATAACAATAGGACTAAATGCCAATATTGACGCCAATATTTTAAATATTTTTTATAATAAGCCATGTTTTTGCATAATAACTTTTTTAGCCGCTTGATATTTTTTTACAACCGGTAAAAAAGGCATAAGCTTATAAACAAAAGCGGGTAACCAAGAACTAATTGTTCCCCCAGGAATAATCTTAAATAATATTTGATCAAGCCAAATACCAGTTTTATTAAACTCAAGCATAGTTAACCATAAATCCCAGTCCTGAAATTTTTTAATACTTTCATCCCAGCCATTTTCAGGAAAATCCATCGATCTAATCAAAGCCATAGTATGGATATATGGCTCTTGTTTTAGTTTATTAGGATTAAATGATCCGACTTTAAATAATTTACGCCCCCAATAAAAAGATGGATAAACATAACTACTTTCTGCATTTTGTTGCAAAGCATCTAAAAGTAACTCCAAGGCATTACTTTGTAAAATAGCGTCAGCATCACAAAAAAACAAAAAATCGCCTTGCGATTTATGCCAGCCGTGGTTGCGAGCAGCTGGGGCCCCTTTATTCTCCTGATGGAGAAAAATAAAATTATTTTCGCTTTTTGTTTTAGATACAAAATCAGTAAATACCTTTTCTGGATCATCATGAGAACCATCATCCACTACAATTAGTTCCCAGTCAGTTAAAGTTTGCTTACTAATACTCTCTAAGGTATTAGCTAATTTTTTGGCTTGATTATAAACAGGAATGATAATTGAGATCATAGGATAATTTATCTTCTTAAAATTTAAAAAGTTTTTAAATATTTAAATAATTTTTCTGCCTGAAGCGTCCAATTAAAGTCTGATTTAGCCCTAACGCAGGCTGCCTCCCCTAGTTTTTTAGCCAAATCATCATTACTTAATAAATCATCTAAAGCCCGACTAATAGCATTAATATCCTCTGAATTAACTAATAAACCAGTTTCAGCATTTATAACCGCATCAGCTACGCCGCCACTTAAACCAGCAATAACTGGTTTAGACATTAGAGCCGCCTCCAAATAAACAATTCCGAATCCTTCAAAATCACCATTTAAATCACGGGAAGTTGTTATAAATATATCACATAATTCTAAACAAGACCATTTTTCAATTTCACTAATACGACCAATAAACTTAATCTTATCTCTGTGTTTGCTTTTATTGGCCAAAGCTTGCAAAGAAGCTAGTTCGGGTCCGTCTCCAGCTAATAAATAAACCCAATTGCTCTGCGATAAATTTTCCAAAGCTAAAATAACCTGATCAAAACCTTTGCGCTTCACAAGACGGCCAATGGAAAATATTATTTTCTTCCCCGCTAATTCATATTTATCTACTAAGGCTTTTTTAACTTCTTCGTTATTTTCTCCAAATTTAGCTCCGGGATTAAGCAAAAAACTTTTAGACTCTATTTCCGGTATAAATTCTATTAATAATTTTTTTACATAAGAATTTGCGCAAATAATTGTTTTTGACTTTTTTAAAATAAGAGCGAGTAGCCAGCGCTTACGTTTTGAGCGTAAAGCAAAAGTAAAATCCATGCCGTGTAAAAATATGCCATAGGCAAAAGGCTTAAATAATTGAGCAATTAAAGCGGCCGTTCCCAGTGGTAATACTTGTCCGATAAATATCAAATCAAACTTATTTTTAGTTTGTTCTTTCACTAAGGCGCTAATAGCTCGACGCCAAGGAAAAGGCCAGCGAGAAGCCAATAATTTATTTTCATTATTATCTAAAACTGTCCAAGCATCTTTTTCTGGCCAAGACTCAATTAAGTCATGATAATAACTCGCAACTCCCCCTATCTGGGGAGGATATTCAAGGGTGCAAAGTAATATTTTCATAAACTAAGAACGCTGAAAAGAAGTAATAATACTTCTAATATCCGCTTTTTTAACTCCGCCCAAAAGAATTAAGGCGACAAAGTATATTAGTCCACCAATGATAACGGCAATAAATATATGAATATACTGCTTAAATAGATATATTATTAAAGCCATTAGAAGCGCTGAACTGAGGGCAGCCAGCAAGGTTTGAGCGTTCTTAACAGGACGATAAACGATTAAACCGCGCATAGAAAACAAGCCAAGTAATAACATTAATAAATTACTAATTAAAACCGTAATACTAGCGCCAAGTGCCTGCCACTGAGGAATAAAGAATAAATTTAGACCTAAGCTAACAAAGGTAACTATAGCCATATTAGTGGTATTGCGCCGTTGTCGATCACAAGCATTAAGTAAAGCTCCAACCGGAAAATTTAAAAATATAAATACCAACGCTAAAATAGAAATTCTAAGCGGCCAAACTGCTTCTGGCCCAGCCTTAAACAATGGCACAATCTTATCGGCAAGAGCAAAAATACCAAAAATAATTGGTAAAGATATGATTAAAAGGTAATTAATCGCCCTTTCAAAAGAAATACGTAATTGCTCATGATTATTTTGCCAATATGCACTCATAGCCGGATACAAAGAAGCGTTAAAAGCCATCGGTAAAAATTGCAAAGCAAAAATAAGCTTAAAAGCAATTTGATAAAGACCAACTTGACCATAACCAGCAATAAAACCTAAAAGTAAGGTATCAAGATAAGTAAATAAACGCTGAAAAATTTGATATAGAGCGAATGGCCAACTAATATTAAAAACTACTTTTATTTTATCTAAATTCCATTGCGGACGAATTTTTAAATGCAAATATTTTTTAACAATACCGGCAGAATAAAGAAAGTTAAAAAGACTAGCAATTACAATCGCCAATAACAGATAAACTAAGGGATAACCGGCTCGCATTAACAAATAACCAAGCACTAATATAATAAACTGAAAAGCGACAGAGGCTATGCTTTCAAATTTTAAATTATGAAATCCACGTACTACTGAAAAAAAAGTAGTAGTAAAAGAATCAAGAAACATAGACAGACAAGAAACTGCAATCAAAAGTAATAACCGATAATCATAAACAAAATATGCCACTAAAATAGCCACTACAATGGTAATGGCGGCTAAAATTAACTTTATACCCAAAACGCTACGTAAGTAATCTGAAGCTTTTTCTTGATTCTTGGCCACCTCCCTAGTTAAAACATTGGCGAAGCCAAAATCAATAAAAATTGAAAAAATAGTAGTAAAAGAAATAGCTGTATAATATTGCCCCAAAGAATCTAAGCCTAAAAACCTAGCTAAAATAATAAAATAAGAAAATGACATCACTTTCTGAACAATCAGAGCAAGCGTTAAATAGGAAGTATTTTTAGCAATATTAGCAACTTTATTCATAAAAAATTTAGCCCGTTTCAAGTCGGGACGTGATAATTATATCAGGTATTGATTATTTTTAAAAGTTATGATATTATTTTTAACAGTGAAGTCTAAAAATAGCTTTCTTTTTTTGTACCTTTACTACAAAAAGAAAGAATTTACACAGGCCCTTCCAGCCTCAATCAAACAATAATATGAAAAAAAACATTCACCCAGAATATAATACTGATTGCCAAGTTATTTGCGTATGTGGCAACACCTTTAAGACCGGTTCAACTGCCAAAGAAATTAAAGTTGAGCTTTGTTCGGCTTGTCATCCTTTTTATACTGGAAAACAGAAATTAATTGATACTGGCGGACGCGTTGAGAAATTCCAAGCTAAATTAGACGCTAAGACCGATGCTGCTACCGGCAAAAAAGTTAAGAAAGCTGCCCGCGCCAAAGCTAAGAGCAAAAAAGAAGTGGTGGTTAAGACTAAAGATATGAAAAAGATTGCTCAAGTTACTCTTGGTAACAAAAAATAAATATTTCAACTTAAAGATAATTAGTTCCTGATTATTCAGTATTACTGATACCAAATAATCATTAAAGGAACTAATTATTTTTTTTAAAATGACGCCTTGTATGTACGAAGAAATAAAACAACAATTCGCAGAAATTGAGAAACAATTATCCGACCCAAAACTCATGAACAATCCTCAGGAGATGATTAAAATTTCTCAAAAACACTCAGCTATGAAGAATTTAATTTATCTCATTACTGAAGAAGAAAGATTAAATAAGGAAATTGCCGACAATAAGGAATTACTGGCTCAAGAAAATGATGAAGAAATAAAAAAGATGGCCGAAGAGGATCTTAAAAGTCTAGAAGAGCAATTAGTTAAAATAAGTGAAGAAATAGAAGAAGAAAGGCATCCCCAGGGGCCAAATGATCATAAGAATGCAATTATCGAAATTCGAGCGGGTACTGGCGGTGATGAGGCGGCTCTCTTTGCTGGTGATTTATTTCGTATGTATCTTCGTTTTTGCGAACGTCAGAACTGGAAAACAGAAATGATTTCCTCTAGTACAGTGGGCGTAGGAGGTTTTAAAGAAGTTATTTTTACCGTTAAAGGGATGGGTAGTTTTGGCGCCTTAAAGTATGAAGCTGGGACTCATCGTGTTCAGCGCGTTCCCGAAACTGAAAAACAAGGCCGAATTCATACTTCAACCGCCACAGTGGTAGTTTTACCAGAAGCTGAAGAAGTTGATATATCCCTAAATATGGCCGATATCCGCATTGATACTTTTTGTTCTAGCGGGCCTGGCGGACAAAGCGTTAATACAACCTACTCCGCTATTCGTGTTTTACATATTCCCACCGGCATTATTGTTAGTTGCCAAGATCAAAAATCACAGCACCAAAATCGTGAAAAAGCTTTAATAGTTCTACGTTCACGTTTACTCGCCAAACAAGAAGAAGAGCGCATGGCCTTAGAATCTAGTGCCCGTAAAGATCAGGTTGGGGCTGGTGATCGCAGCGATAAAATTCGTACCTATAATTTTCCTCAAGATCGTTTAACTGATCACCGCATTGGTCATTCTTGGCACAATTTAAACACAATCCTAGAAGGAGATATTGATGACGTCATCAAAACAGTTAAAAAAGCTTTCCGTGCCTAATTTATGCCTACTTTAGCTGACTATTTTAATTTAAATAAAAATTTTAGCCGGGAGATAAATATTCTCCTGGCTTTTGTTTGTAAAAAAGAATTAACTTGGCTACTTAGTCATCCTGAATATAAACTCCAAGACCAAGAAGAGTCTAAATTTACTAAATACTATAAACTCTTACAGAGTGGAGTGCCGCTTGCCTATATTATTGGCCAACAATCTTTCTATAATTATAATTTCAAAGTTTCACGTGCTGTCTTAATTCCCCGTCCAGAAACAGAATTAATTGTTGACATAGCCAAGGATTATCTACTAAAAAATCAAGGAAAAACAGCCTGCTTGGATATTGGTACTGGTTCGGGGGCTATTATTATTAGCCTTGCCGCGGAAATAAAAAAATTATCAACAGAAATTTTTAAAACTAGTAAATTTCTAGCCGGAGATATTTCAACAAAGGCTTTAAAAATAGCCCAGGACAATGCCAAGGCTCATAATTTAGAAGATAAGATTGAATTTATAGAGGGTAACTTACTTGAACCTTTCATCTCTACACTTGCTAAAAAACACTTTAAATCACTTTTTATTGCCGCCAATCTGCCTTATTTAAGCCCTTCTGAACGCCAACAGGAGAAAAGCATAACTATGGAGCCAGATTTAGCTCTACTAGGAGGAGAAGACGGTCTTGATTTATATATAGAGTTATTACAATCCTTACACAATAACCGTCAATTAATTCCCTTTCACTTGATAATGGAAATTAATCCTTGGCAAAGCGAACTATTAATTCAGTCTGTTAATAATAATTTTCCAGAAGTGCAAATTAAAAAAACGTCAGACCTTAGTGGTCAGACGCGTTTTATTGAAGTAATAAAAAAATAAATAATTAATAACTCACTTTCGTATTTTGATCAGCCAACTCAATCCAGGTAATCCCTGGATTTAATTTTATTTCCTCTCCGTTAATAAAATAATACTTGGTGCGTTGGTTTGATTGTTTATGCCAAGTTACCGCCTTGCATTCTCCATCAGCACAAAATAAAGCCTCGCCACTACCTTGAAGATTAATAGCTAAGCGTCCAACTTCATCTGTTACTTCGCTTTCAATATACTGAATAATGATATTTTTGGCATAAATTTCCTCGTTTTCATCCCGAGCGACCAGACCATTAAAAAAACGCTGGTAATTATTATTTTCAGCATTATATCGCCACAAAGCTCGAAAATTAGCACTAAAATAAATACTAATATCTGGAGATGATTCTGCATGAATATCCTCCGTTTTAAATAACCAGGCTTCAACCTTAGCAACGCTCAAATCTTGTTTTTCTAAATATGACTGCCAAGTATCAGAATTAGTTAAAATATTATGTGGCGCTTCTCGACTGCCATCATTTACACGCCAAAAATATTGACTATTATAAAATTCATTCAAATCATATAATGAGGATTTTTTAATTCTATCTAAAGCCTCAGGACTGCCACCGCAATGTAAATACAAAGCTTGCAAATCAGCAGCCAAACTAACAAAATATGGACGAGCGCTTCGGACTGGTCCAACTGACTCAATCTTAATATTATTTGGATAAATAGCCAAATAACGAGTCATGCCGCCCTCAACAGGAACCTCATAAACTAAGGACGCTTTGGCTAAACCAGCCTGTGGTCTGGCTAAAACATCATTGTCTATCATTACTGCCACTGGAAATACATCTGCTTCTTCGGTTGGAACTTGCACACCATCAAGCCAACGTCTTTGACACCCCTCGCATAGACCTTCATCAAGTGATTCAAAATCTTCTGGCACTTCATCAATTTTCACCGTCTCTTCTTCCAAATGTGATAATCCATTGAGCCAATGCCAATCGGGCACAAAAACAAAGTAATATAAACCAAGTGCGGATATCATTAATACAAAAAAGGAGGCGATTAAAATCGCCTGTCCCTTTTTAGTAAAATATTTTTTACTATTCCCTCCCATATTTTCAATAAATTTATTTCTTCTCTTCTTCAGTCTTTTCAGACTCACCTTTTTCCTCACCCGCCTTAGCCTCGGTCTTTTCTTCGGCTTCAGCAACTGGAGCTTCTTCTACTACTTTTTTTGGCTCTTCAACCATACATATCACCTCAGTACCATCGTGTAATAACTCCATACCCTGAGGCAAGTTAATATCACTTAAACGAATAGCATCACCAAATTCCTGTAAAACACTAATATCTACATCGATATGATCAACTAAATCTCCAGGTAAACATTCAACGCCAATTTCATCAATAATAATGGAGAAAATACCACTACCCTCTTTAACAACCTTTGATTCGCCCACGAATTCTAATGGCACTTCAGCTTTTACTTTTTCTTTCATGTTTACTTGATAAAAATCAACATGAGTATAGGTATTCTTTAAGGGATGTTTCTGGGTAGCTTTAACTAAAACAGGGATGTCTTGCTTATCAAAATTTAAAGTGATTAAGTTTGATTCTCCAGCTTCTGCAAATACTTTTACAAAAGCATTATAATTTAGTTTAAGAGAGCGACTTTCAAGTCCGCGTCCATAGATAACCCCAGGGATCGAATCCTTATCAAGCTTTTCATCTTTGGCCCTAACTTCGGCAGATAATTTTAATTCCATACTTTTATCTGGCTCACCTTGGCTAAAACAGTGTCAGCTAACGGCGGCTAATAGTTAATTTTTGATTTAATAATAATATTCTCAATTATACCAGTTAAAATAAACAACAAAAAAATAGAACTTCCTCCATAACTGATAAATGGTAAAGACAAACCGACCACGGGCATAATTCCAATGTTCATACCAATATTAATAAACATTTGGATAAAAATCAAGCCCGCCGCTCCTAACACAAAATATATACTGAAATCATTAGATAAATGTTTAACGGCGACAATGCAACGACTAAAAAATAAAGCGAAGAATAACAAGACCAAGCTAACTCCTAAAAAGCCCAATTCTTCAGCAATAACCGCAAAAATAAAGTCATTTTGAGCTTCCGGTAAAAACTTTAACTGTGACTGTGAACCTAGGCCGACTCCCTTTCCATGCCAAGAACCTGAACCAACGGCAATAATTGCCTGAGAAATGTTATAACCTTCAACTAGAGCGTTTTCACCCGGATTAATAAAAGTTAATATACGATTTTTTTGGTAATCTTTAAAGAAAAAAGACCAAGATAGAACAAAAATTACTAAAACTGAAGCAAAAATAGCCAACAAATACTTCTTTGGAAATCCTGCTAATATTACCATAATCAACCAAATTGTTCCTAAAATTAAAGCTGAACCAAAATCAGGTTGTAATAAAACCAAAAACATCAAAAAACCAACACTAATTGCAGAAACAATAAAATGACGCAAAGTTTTCACTTTAGTAGCTAAATCGGCAAAATAACCAGCTAAAAATATTAACAAGATTAATTTAATAAATTCTACTGGCTGTATACCGAAACCAGCCACATAAAACCAGCCACGCGTTCCACGAATATCCGAGCCAAAAATTAAAACAGCTACTAACAGCAAGACACCAAGGACATACAAATAAAAACGCAAGCTTTTTAAAAAACGATAATCAACAAAAGTAAAAAAGAACATGAGCCCTAAACCAATTAAGATAAATAAAAGCTGCTTATAAAAATTAAGCAGATTAAGATCCCCCTGACCAAGAGCCACACTATAAATTTCCATCAAGCCAAAGGCTGAGAGCAAAACAGTGGCCGCTAATAAAAGCCAATCAAATGATTTTAAATAAAATTTTATTCTTGTCCACATAAACACTAAGGCTGAACTTCACCTTGATAAGGCAAATACACTCGAGCATCCAAAATATTTACATCTGGTAATATTTCCACACGACTAACACGTTCACCGGCTGCCGGCCAAGAAAAGTTAAGTTCCCGCTGCTCTCCTGATAAAAAGTTATCTAAATTATAAACATTTACTCCGCTAATTAGCGCTCCATTATGTAAAATTATATCTAGAGGCAATTTAGAAAAATGATAGGGACTAAAATTTGTAGCTTTAAAACTCAAGGAATGAAAAGGATTTTTACTAAGCGTATCAGGGGCGGTATATTTTAAATCGCTAATTGTTAAATTTAAATAGTTATTTTTATATTCATTCCAATCAGGAATATTATGAGCATTTAAGCGCTGCCAAAAAATATTTTTAACTACCATTTTTAAACTTTGAGGACGAGCTGCGAACTCTTTGCCAACAATGATTAAGTATTTCTTACTATCTGGTAAAATAAAGGAATGGTCACAAATAAGATCAACTCCACCTGAGTCTTGAAGACAGAAATCAAAACTACCACTATGCTTAGTATTAATATTATTTAATGGCACCAAAATATCATATTTTCCTTGAACAGAAAAAATTAAAACTGCTCCCACCTCCAAATCCTGAGGGGTATTATTTTCGCGATAAACAGCAGTATCTAATTGATTGCTTGTAATTTCACTTGCTAGATCTTTATCGGCCTGACGACCATAAAGAAAATAATAAATATAATTATAAGTTGAATAAATAAACATCAGCGCCGAAACAACTATTAATAAAATCGTCACTATTCTCCAAATTCTTTTTCTATTTAAAGATAACCATAAGCCAAAATTCATTTTGTTTAAAGTTATTCCTTCAAGATCTTCATATTTATTTAAATCAAGTTCTTTTTTTGTCTTATCTTTGTCCTGCATATACATTTATGATATAATTAAGAATATTCTGATTATATCATAAATGTATAACTTTTTAAATAAACAATATGTCTAAAATTTTAGTACCACTCTCTGTACCTAAGCGTCAATATGACACCTACTTAAAAAATTACAAACTAGCCACTAAAAATAGCGGTCACTTATTTTTATTTGCCGGTGATCAAAAAGTAGAACATCTAAATAATGATTTTTACGGCACCGGTATTAGCCCTGAAGACAACAGCCCAGAACATTTATTTAAAATTGCCTCACAAGTTCCAGGGGCAGTTTTAGCTACTCACATTGGACTCCTATCGCATTACGGTCAAGATTATAAACAAATACCTTATATCCTTAAAATTAATGGTAAAAGTTCTCTTAACACCAAAATTGATGACGCTATTAGCTCCTCTTGGTTAGATTTAGATAATATTATAAATTTTAAAGATCAAAGTAAATTAAAGATTGTAGGA
This sequence comes from Patescibacteria group bacterium, assembly GCA_016938835.1. Lineage (GTDB taxonomy): Bacteria > Patescibacteriota > Patescibacteriia > Patescibacteriales > UBA12465. The sequence goes on along the minus strand of JAFGTW010000029.1, from coordinate 25,130 downwards.
CTTGGCTATACTATTTACCTGGGCAGCAGCCAAGAGGCACAAATGCTAAAAGAAGCCTCTGCAATGATTCAAACTGCTCATAAAAATGGCATGCTTGCTATTATTTGGATGTATCCTCGCAATTCAAAAATAAAAAATGAAGACGACCCTCATTTGATTGCTGGTGGCGCTGGCGTTGCTGCTTGTCTGGGTGCTGATTTTGTTAAAGTTAAATATCCCTATAAAATTGCCTCTACTGATAAAAAGGCAGAAGTATTTAAAGAAGTGATTGACGCTGCCGGGCGAACAAAGGTTATTTGTGTTGGCGGTAGCAAGCAAGAAGCTAAAAATTTATTACAACATCTAGGGCGACAATTAAAAACTGGTTCCTCTGGTTTAGCGGTTGGTAGGAATATGCACCAACGATCACTGACTGAGGCCACTGCCCTAGGAAAGGCAATTACAGCCATGCTCCACAATAATGCAAGTTACAAAGAAGCTTTAGTAATATTAAATAATAAAGATAATAAAAAGAAAAAAATAAAGGGTAAAATGTTAGGATTCTTTTCATTCTAAATTTAAAGCAGAATAAAACATCAAATAATAAAAGACCGTTTTAAAAAACGGTCTTTTATATATCTAAGAATAATTTTGAATTATTGCACAACCTCAACTTTAATACGATCAGCTAAACTTGGCGCCCTCTTCATAAAACTAGGAAAAAAATCTAAATCAAATGAGGCTATTTCCGGAAAAGCTTTAAGGTATTCAGATATTTGATCTCTGTTTAGATTCACTAACTGTTTTTGATCAATAATATCAGCGTCTGTGCGTAATGACATGCTACCGCGAAAACTAGCAGTAACTGTAGCAACATTACTTTCATCATCAAATGAATCTAAACGATAAACGATATCATCACTGTTGAAATTTGATAATTTCTTATCATCAGGGAGAAGGAAGGCGAGCTTAGCCTTAACTAAAGCCTCTGCTTGATTTTTAGAGAAAAAAGCTAATGTTAAATTATTACTAGCGGAAACAATAAAATCTGAAGTTTCCTCACCTAATTTTGCCCCTAACTCCATACTGGCTGCACCATCATCAAGGGCATAAGCTAAAGCTTGAGATGATACATCCAATGAATCAATGGTTGCTTGAGCCTTAGTTGCTAGAGTCGCCTTAATATCATTCATAGCTTGGTCTAAGTCACGTTGTTTTACATAATATTTAATTTGATGACGATATTCAAAAGCTCTATCGCTAGTAGCATAAATTTTGTCTTGTAAACCAACCCAAAGACCGGGAATGGTAAAACGTGTAGGAGCAATAGCCATATCAGCTGAAACCTGATCAGCATAAATTGATACCACAACTGTACCGCCAGCCGGTATATTCACTGCCTCTTTAATGCGAAATAACTTATTATCAGGACTTAACAAGCGAGTTTTAGCTACTAATGGTTGATCTTTATTGTATTCATTATGCAAGGTGACTTCACCAATAACTTCTTCACCTAATATCTCTTCACCGCTAGCTTCATACACTTTTTCAGCATTAAGAGGAATGCTACGTAATTGCCCAGTAAGACTACGACTAGTATTAGAGTTATTTTCCGTATTATCAACCGAAGAAATAACTTGAAAACTTAAATTATCAACGACAGCTTCAGCCGCTGGATATAAGGATATTTTCAAACTTGGCAAAAAGAAATATGCAACTACTAATAAAAAAATTCCTATTATCAAAACAAACTGGGTAGCAATACGCCGATAAAGACCTAGAGACTTACCAACTTTATTTTTATGTGGAACCTTAACTGCTGGAAAGGGCAAATCATCATTAAAAGCTTGTTCATTTTTTTTATCCTTTATTTCTGCCACTAAATCAGAAAAGAACTTCTTTTGCACATCCATGTTTTCACGTTCTTCCACATTATCATCTGGCAAAGCAGAAAACCCTTGCCTAGATAAAATTTCTTCATCATCAGCAATAACATCAATAGTAATTGCTTGGGCTTTTGGTAAGGTTTTTTCTTTCTTGGTGAGATGAGTCTTAGCTGCAGTTTTTTTTGTAGTGGTTTTGAGACTCTTTTTTATAGTCTTTTTAGGACTTGTCTCTTTTTTTATTTTTGGCATATGCTTGTTTCCTCCGGACAAGCCGGTTTAATATAAAAAATGTTGAGCATCGCATCTACGATAATCATAACTTTTTCATTATAACAAATTTTTAACAAGCTCACAATTAATTTGCATCAGTAATCCTATAAATTAAAATCTCAATAAATTATTTAATATTATTTTTTTATTCTATATTATTATTTTGCAAATTAAAAACCCTGAAGATTCTTAAATTCAGGGTTATTTTTTATCAAAAGAATAACTAGCTATGCCAAGATTAAACATCTTCCCCCGGCTCAACTACTTGCACTGATCCATTTAAAACTTGACGCAGTTTTTCACGTAAATCACTACAATTGTCCACGAGTACAGCAATTTTAATCACATTATCTTGTTTACCGTTCGGCACACGTAAATAAACTGAATTATTGCCCAAATAACTATTTAAAGTTTCTTTTAAAACGCCCTGCTCTTCGTTTGTTGGTGCTTGTTTAAAAGCAATGCGTAGACTTGGTTCAATATCAACTGCTGGTTTAGCGGTTTGTTTTTCTGGCTCAGTCTTTGTGATCACCGCATTAGCCTTAACTGCTCCGTTATCTGTATATGATTTGCGCCAACGATTATTTGGCTTATTATTTAAAATCTGACGCTTAAAATTATCAATTGATTCCTGGGCTTTTTCTGGCCACAATGGCCCCACTTGATCAACCAATATTTTTATATCGCTATCTTTTTCTGAGAGTTTACCGCGGACAATAACAATAGAGCCATCCTGCCAAATATCAGCTGTAGTTTTAAGTAGGCTAGGAAATATTAATAACTCAACACTGGCATTCTTATCCTCAATTTTTACAAATAGCATTGACTCGCCTTTTCTGGTAATAATTTTCTTGAGCGAGGTAATTACTCCAGCCGCTACCACGCTTTCATCACCACGATGATTTTTTAACCTTATCAAAGGAATACTGAAGTTCCCCAAGAAAGGTACAAACATAGATAAAGGATTATCACTAATATAAAGACCAAGTAAATCTTTTTCCCAAGACAATTTCAACATTGGATCAACCAGCTCTGATTCTACTAACTGTGGTCGCGCCAAGTGATCAAATTCAGGCGAAGAAGAAAACAAACTACTTTGACGACTCTCTAATTGAGCCGACTGATCTTTATTAAAAATTAAAAACTTCTCTAAATTAGCTAAAAGCATTCCCTGCTCACCAAAACTACTGAGAGCACCACTCTTAATTAAACTTTCTAAAGATTTTTTATTTAAATCACGATCATTAATTCTTTCCAATAAATCAAAGACATCTTTAAAAGGTCCATTCTGTTTACGGTCATCAATAATAACTTCAATAATATGCTCGCCTACATTTTTGATAGCATTTAAACCAAAGCGAATAGTATTAACCGCTTCATCTTCACCTGCAACTCTATTTTCCTTTGTGCCAGCAGTAACAACAGTAAAGGAAGCAAACGATTCGTTAATATCAGGCGCCATTACCTTTAAGCCCATACTCCGACACTCTTCTATCTCAATAGCCACACGATCACTATCATGTTGGTCAGAAGTTAATAAGGCAGCCATAAATTCAACTGGCCAATGAGCCTTCAAATAAGCCGTTTGATAACCAATCATCGCATAACAGGCGGCATGACTACGATTAAAACCATAACCAGCAAAAGGTTCAATAAAGGAATACACTTTTTCAGCTAACTCCTTAAAGATGCCGTTTTTAACACAGCCATCAATAAATTTCTCTTTCTGTTCAACTAGTAAGGAGGCTATTTTCTTACCCATGGCTTTTCGCAGAACATCGGCTTCGCCAGGAGTAAAGCCAGCTAAAGCCCGAGCAATTTGCATTACTTGTTCTTGATAAATTGCTACGCCATAAGTACGCGCCAAAATCGGCTCTAATTTCTCATGTAAATATTCAACTTTCTTTTCTTTGTGCTTTCCGGCAATATAATCAGGTATCCACTCCATTGGTCCCGGACGATACAAAGCTACCATCGCAATAATATCTTCAAACTCGGTCGGCTTTAATTCGCGCAAATATCTTTTCATGCCTGAAGATTCAAACTGAAAAACGCCCGTAGTTTCTCCTTTTTTAAATAATTCAAAAGTAGGCTTATCATCAAGCGGTAAGTCATCAATATTTAATTCCAAGCCTCTTGTTTTTTTAATAATCTTCAAGGCTGACTCAATAATGGTTAAGTTCTTCAAACCTAAAAAGTCCATCTTTAATAAACCTAAGTCTTCAACTGGATGTAAAGAATATTGAGAAATAACGCTCTTATCCGCTGAAGAAGCGTATTGTATTGGTACATATTCGGTTAAAGGTTTCGGCGTAATTAAAACGCCACAGGCATGAGTTGAGCTATGACGAGCCACTCCTTCTAAGCGCTTAGCAAAATCTAAAATTCTCTTGGCTTCCGGTTCTGTTTGATACATTTCCTTCACTTCTGGAACTTCAGCCAAGGCTTTAGTAAGAGTGGTGAACATAGGAATACTTTTAGAAATCTTATCACAATATTCATAAGGAGCCCCTAAAACACGACCAACGTCACGCACGGCTGCACGAGCCGCCATTGTTCCAAAAGTAATAATCTGAGAAACATGATCTTGTCCATATTTATTAGCCACATAATCAAGCACGTCGCCCCGACGAATATCAGCAAAATCCATATCAATATCAGGCATGGAAATACGATCAGGATTTAAAAAGCGCTCAAAGAGAAGGTCGTACTGCAGAGGATCAAGATTAGTAATGCCAGTTAAATAACAAACTAAAGAACCAGCGGCACTACCACGACCAGGACCAACCACAATTTTATTATCCTTGGCCCAATTAACAAAATCAGCCACAATTAAAAAGTAAGCCGGCCAACCCATCTTAGCAATAACTCCCAATTCATAATCAAGACGTTCAATAATCTTATCTTGACCTAAAATTTTAACAATCTCATGATTTTTATTTTCTAAAATATAGCTGTCATCTTTTTTGAAAATCGTATACTTCTTTTCCATTCCTTTTTCGCATAAATAGCGTAAATAAGAATTACCATCAAAACCTTCAGGCACATTAAACTCTGGAAGCTGAATCTCACCAAGTGGAATGTCAACATTACACATTTCAGCAATTTTTAAGGTATTACTAATTGCTTCAGGCACATGAGCAAAAGCCTTTTTCATGTCGGATGCCGAACGAAAAGAATAATTGCCCTTACCAATCATGCGCATGCGATCAGTATCATCAATTTTTTTCTTATTCTGCAAACAAAGCAAAATATCCTGAGCCTCGTCATCGTCTTTATTTAAATAATGAGAATCATTAGTAGCGACCAGTGGTACGTTTAACTCTTTAGAAAAAGCAATTAATTGTTCATTGACTCTTGTTTGTCCTTCAAGCTCAGGATGATCCATTAATTCTAAATAATAATTATCTGGACCAAATAACTCACTATACTCTAAAATACGTTCTCGCGCCTTTTTTAAATCACCAGCTAAAATATGCTGCGAAATTTCTCCACCCAGACAAGCGCTCATAGCGATAAGACCTTCATGGTGTTTAGTTAACAATTCCCAGTCAATTCTTGGCTTATAGTAGAAACCTTCCAAGTGAGCCTTGGAAACTAATTGAATTAGGTTTTTATACCCTTGCTCATTTTTAGCCAACAAAACTAAGTGATAACTACGTCCATCAGCACGAGTACTTTTATCATGCCTTGAAGCTGGAGCCAAATAAGCTTCTACCCCGATAATTGGTTTGATACCCGCCTTTTTACATTTCTGATAAAACTCAATGGCGCCATATAAAACACCATGGTCGGTAATTGCCACGGCCGGCATACCTTCTTCTTTGACGCGCGCCACTAACTCATCGATCTTAGTGAGACCGTCAAGTAAGGAGTAATGAGTGTGATTATGGAGGTGGACAAACATGAAAATTAGAAAATATTAAGGCTATTTTTATCTTTAAACTATAACAATTTTAATCTTATACTGCAATCTTGCCAAAGAGGCTAAATCTTGCTCAAAATAATAAAAAAGAGCTATTATAAGCTCCTTTTTCTATTTATATAATGATATTTTTTATTCCTCGCTAATTTTATCCATGATATTACCTAATTCCTCATCACTATAAAAATCAAGCACAACTTTACCACCCCTGCCCCGACGCACAATCTTGGCCTTAGTGCCAAAAAATGAACGCAAAATCTTTTCCTTGTCTTGATCAGCATAATTAACAGTAACTCGAGCTAATTTAGTGCCACCCAGGCGCTTAGTTTCCTCATTTGTCTGTGCAACTGTTAAATTCTGATTGATTATTTTTTTAAACAAAATGGATTGCTGCACTGGATTAGCAATGCCAAGTAAATACTTGGCATGAGCCTCGCTAATACGCCCACCAGACAAGGCCTCTTGTATCTCTAAAGGTAAATCTAACAAACGTAAAATATTAGCCACACTAGAACGAGCTTTACCCATTTTCTTGGCTGTATCTTCTTGAGTTAAATTAAATTCATCCATTAAACGACGATAGGCGCGAGCAGTTTCAACTGGATCAAGGTCCTGCCTTTGCACATTTTCAATTAAAGCTAACTCTAATTTCTTTTGTTCACTAGCCGCTCTAATTAAGACTGGCACCGTCTTTAGACCCAAGGCTTTAACACTGCGCCAACGCCTTTCACCGGCAATTAATTCATAATTATCACCCTTACGTGTTACAACTAAAGGCTGAAGTAGTCCGTGCTCTTTAATTGAATCCATTAACTCACGTAAAGCTACTTCACTAAAATTATGGCGAGGCTGATATGGATTTATACTAATTTCTTCAGGATTAATATAAAAAACCCTATCAGCATCAGTTAAATCTGGCGCGATCATTTTACTTACTTCATTTTCTTGATTACTATTTTTTTCTGGAGTTTTCTTAGGAATCAAGGAGCCTAAACCGCGACCTAAAGCTTGTGACATATATTATTTATTATTAAAAATTATTCTTGATTACTAATTTGAGTCGCCGGCACCGCTTCTTTACTTAAAGCTATAACTTCCTTAGCCAGACTTTCGTAGGCCTTTGCTCCTTTTGATCTAGGGTCGTAATTTAAAATACTAAGACCATGACTAGGAGCTTCAGCTAATTTTACACTACGTGGAATAATAGAATTAAAAACTTTTCCAGGAAAATATTGCTTTAACTCATCTAAAACGGCTCCGGATAATTTATTGCGACGATCAAACATCGTTACTACCGCCCCCATAATCTCTAGATTCGGCTTCAAATTATCTTGAACCAATTTAATTGTATCAAGCAATTGACTTAAGCCTTCCAAGGCATAATATTCACTTTGAATGGGGATGAGAACGGCATCCGCAGCCACTAAACTATTAACTGTTAATAATCCTAATGAAGGTGGTCCATCAATAATCACAAAATCATAATCATTAATAACTTCTTCAATAAGTAGAGCGAGACGAAATTCACGATTTTCCAAAGACACCATTTCAATCCCAGCACCAGCTAAAGCTACGGTCGCTGGAGCAACACTATATTTTTTTTGTGAAGTTTTAATTATTACACTTGATAAACTTTTCTCTCCTAATAAAGCCTCATAAATACCGGCCTCTAATTTTTGATGCTCAATTCCTAATCCAGACGTAGCATTTGCCTGAGGATCTAAATCAATTAACAAAACAGACTTACCAGCTTCCGCCAAATAAGCTCCTAAATTAACGGTGGTGGTGGTTTTGCCTACGCCACCCTTTTGATTAACTACGGCAATTATTTTACCCATAGGAAAATATTAAAAAATGAAAAAAATATTCTCAAATTTTCAGCTTTAATAAATTTATTATAACTTATAAACAAGGCTTTGACAATAAAATCTATATTTATTATACTTTGTTCGTAATTACTTATACACACTTTAATTACAAATAGGCCGCGATGGCGGAACTGGTAGACGCGCACGACTCAAACTCGTGTAGAGGAAACTCTGTGAGGGTTCGATTCCCTCTCGCGGCACATAAAAAGACTCTGTAAAGAGTCTTTTTTATTGCAAGAGAGCGAATCACCTGAAATCTATTTTAAATTGTATGTATTATCACTACGTCTCTCTAAACTAAGAATTTTAATTTTGGAATTAGACAGGCAATATATTATTCTGAACTTCCCCTTGCTCACACGAAAAATACCAGATTGCCCCTTTAATCTTTTTATATCCAAACGAGTCAAATCTCCTTTTTTTAATTTTGTGAAATCAGTGACCTCTTCCCAGCGCCCATCATCCTCTAAAGGTGAGATGCGAAAGATTGGCTTGCTTTGTTTAACAACAACAAAAGATTGTCTAGACTTTACCCCTTGAACATATTTATCTATATTTAAACGTAAGTCTTTTAAAGCAATGATATTTTCCATATTTGTATTTTAATTAATTAAGGTTATCTTTAGTTATACTAAAGATAACCTTAAAGTCAAAAACTGATACTATCTTATCTTATAAAACATATAACTCACTTCATTCACACATACTACTATTTATCTTATCTTCTGAAATCTGACATTAAAGACTGGTTCATACTCAACCTGATGTTCATCAGTTACTTTAACCGGTTCACCTTTACTTAAGTGAGTTAAAGCAATATCGCTAAGCATCTGCTTATCACCAGCAATATTTAATTTCAAGCCTTCAAGTTTATCAAACTCCTCTTTTAAATCTGCTTTAACCGAAGCTTCAATTTGTTTCTTTTTAATTTTTAAAGCATCCAATTCTTCTACAATTTCATGATAGGCGCCATTAACTGCTAAAGCATCCCGATACATTTTTTTTAATTCACGTTGGGCTTTTTGTTGCTCCTGTAGACGGGCAAAAACTTGATTGAGTTGAGACATAAGATATATTTCTTAATTTTAAATAATCACCATTATAGCATAGAGCAAAAAGAAAAAGAAAAAAGGAGCACACTGCTCCTTAAAATAAGCTTTAATTAAATTTTTATACAATCACTCCACCACCTAATAAACGCCTCCCTTGATAAAATACAGCACTTTGACCAGGAGTAATTGCTCTGGTCTTAATGCGTAAATGAATATTTAATTCATTTTTTTTCTTGCCCCTACTAATTAAACAGGAAACCGCTGGATGACCATAGCGAATAACTACTTGGCAGCGATAAGGAAAAACAGGGACTTCTTTAGTTAACCAAGACACATTTTTAATAGAAAAATCTTGCTGATAAAGTAAATCATCATTCCAAGTCCGCACTACCCATAAAATATTCGCCTTATAATCCATATCAGCTACATAATAAGGGCCAGTGCCGCCGACTTCAATGCCTCGTCTTTGTCCGACCGTATATAAAGCTAGTCCTTGATGTTCTCCAACAACTACATCATCCTCCTGACGCTTAATTGGTCCGGGGACCAAATGAAGATAACGTTTTAAAAAATTGTTATGAGGTCCAGACAAAAAACAGATATCTTGGCTATCAGATTTAGAAGCAGTTATTAAATCGTATTGCTTGGCAATCTCGCGTACCTGCGGCTTATTATAATTACCCAAAGGAAAAGATAATCGCTTCAATTCAGATTGTTCTAATGTATACAAAAAATATGATTGATCTTTCTTATCATCTTTAGCTTTGTATATTTTGACCTCCCCGTCTTTAACTACACGTTTTAAATAATGTCCAGTCGCTAAAAAATTAAAACCATTAGACTTAGCATATTTTAATAGTAAACCTAATTTAACTTGTTTATTGCAAACCACACAAGGATTAGGCGTACGTCCAGCTGCATACTCTGCTAAAAAATAATCTACTACATCTTTTTTAAATTCCTTAGAAAAATTAAGCGTAAGCAGGGGAACTCCTATTTTTTTAGCTACCGATTTAGCATCTAAAAATGACTGCTTTGAAGAAGCCTTGTTTTCTTCTTTTAGCGGTGCTTTATTATCTTTCCAAAAATACAAAAAAATACCAGTGACCTCATGTCCTTGGTTTTTTAATAATTGAGCCACAACCGAAGAATCGACTCCGCCTGACATTGCTACTAATATTTTAAGCTTTTTATTTTTCATCTTTAATCTTGCTAGATATCCAACACAATTGTAGTTGGCCCTTCGTTAGTTAAGGAAATTTGCATATATTCACCAAAAACACCCACTGGCAATTCTTTAATAAACTTCTGTAATTCACTCTGCAATAATTTAAATAATGGCAAAGCTTCCTCTGGACGAGCCGAATGAATAAAACTCGGACGATTCCCTCGTTCACAGTCACCATAGAGAGTAAATTGTGAAACTAATAATACACTCTGTTTCTTATCAATCAATGACAAATTCATTTTTCCTGTTTCATCTTCAAGAATACGCAGATGTGCAATCTTTTCAGCCATCTTTTTTACCTGGGCTTCTGCATCTCCGACTTTAATAGCAACTAAAACTAAAAAACCAGCGCCGATTTTACTCACCTCTTCATTATTATAATGAACAACTGCTTGGCTTACTCTTTGTATAACTGCACGCATATTATAAGTTCTTAAATAATTTGAAATACTCTTGAGCTGTTTTTTCCCAAGAAAACTTCTTGATTTGCTCTTGCCCAGACTTAATCAATTGAGCCTTTAATTCTGCATTTGTTACCACTAACTCTAAAGCCTTGGCAATCTCATTAATATCATATGGATTAATTGATAAAGCGGCTGCGCCCACTACTTCTGGCAAACTAGACACATTACTAGTTATAACTGGCAAAGAGTGCGCCATCGCCTCTAGAGGGGGTAATCCAAAGCCTTCATAGTATGATGGATAGACAAAAACTTGGGCGCGACGATAAAGTAATTCCTTTTCCCCGTCAGAAACATAACCAAGAAATTTTATATCACGACGATACGGTGAATTTTCCCAAGCACGATAAATGGCCCGATTACGCCAACCATTAGCACCAGCTAAAACTAATTGCACGTCAACCAATTTAATATTCTCATCACGTAGACGATTATAGGCATAAATTAAACCAGCAATATTTTTTCTTGGTTCAATTGTACCTAAATATAAAATAAAATTAGATTTAAGCTCATGACGACGAAAAAAATTTTTTTCTTTTTCCGGACTAGGCAAAGCTACGCTCACATTCAAACCAGAATAAATAGTTATCACCTTTTCTTCTGGAACTTGCAATAGATCAATAATATCACGACGAGTATTTTCAGAAACGGCCACGATAGCAGCACAACTATCAGTTAGTTTTTTTAAAACCAAGGCTTTATGCCAAAAGTTCTTACGATAACTAAAAAATTCTGGATAGCGCAAAAAAGAAATATCATGAATAGTTAAAACGTGTTTTGTGCGAGAAGATAATTTAGTAAAATTAATATGTGGAGACCAAAAAATATCAACCCCACCGACTAACTTATCTAATTTTGGCCAAGCAAGGCTTTTTTGTAAAAAATAGTTAAATATTTTATTAGGAATACGACTACGTTTAATTGATAATTGTGCGTGATCAAAACTACCAATGTTAGCCCTAACATCATGATAGGAATTATAAAAAAGACGAAACTCATCATCTTTATCAATCTTCAACATTGTTCGCAACAAAGAAGAGGCATATTGAGAAACGCCACTATAGTGTTTATCCATTAATACTCTAATATCAACGCCAATGCGCATAAACTTAGCTTGTTAAATCTTTCTTCTTCTCTTCAATCACAGCCATGATTTGCTGTTTAAAATTCTCAACCGAATATTTATTTGTGCTATTTTTTATAGCCTGCGAATCCCAAATCTTCCCTTCCTTATCAACCCCATCAATAAACTTACGGACCGTTTTCATGATTGCCGCCGCTGTCTGTTCTTTAAAAAATAGACCGCTCACATTTTCAGTAATTGTCTCAGTCGCTCCCCCAAGCTTATAAGCTAGAACTGGTCGACCCGAGGCCATGGCTTCAATAGCGGTGATGCCAAAATCCTCTTCTTGAGGGTTAATAAAGGCGAGCGCATGAGCATACAAATCAATCTTTTGTTCTTCGCTTACTCTTCCTAAAAATTCAATATTACTAGCTTCGCCAGCTAATTTACGTAAACGCGGTAAATCTAATCCGTCGCCAAATATTTTCAACTTATACTCAGATCCTAAGGCGACAAAAGCTTGCACGACAATATCTACACGCTTATATGGAGCCAAGCGACAACCAAGTAAGAAATAACGCTCACCCCGACTCTGCTGACTTAAATCGACCAACTTAAATTTATGAGTCTCAACTGGTGGATAAATAATTTCTGAATCACGACGATAAAATTTATTAATCCTCTTTTTAACCGTATTGGAATTAGCAATAAAGTAATCGACCCTTTGGGCGGCACTAAAATCCCAAAGACGTAAACGTCCTAAAGTTAAGGAGATAATTTTCTTAATCCACTTATTATATTTCAATTCGTTTAAATACTGATGAGTATCACTCCAAAGATAACGGGTGGGAGTATGGCAATAGCAAATATGTAGCGTCTCTGGGTTAGTAATAACTCCTTTAGCAAAAGCACTAGCATCAGAGATAACTAAATCATAAGGACGCAAATCAAAAAACTCTACCGCTAAAGGCATAAAAAATAGGTACCATTTATAATGACGAACGCCGCCAGGCAGACGTTGAATAATTGAAGTTTCGATTTTACGACCGGAAAAATTCTTATCAACATTCTTTTTTTCGTAAAGAAGAGTATAAATCGGTGCCTCCGGAAACATGTCTGCCAATACTTTTAGAACTTTTTCTGCCCCGCCCTCTTGAGCGAGATGATCATGGATTAAAGCAACTTTCATTGATTAAAAACGCTTAAACTCGCCAAAGCTTAAAAGCGTAAATTAATTATTCGGCTTGTCGATGTTTTAACACCGCCAAAGGTGTTTTTAATAAGATAGAAATATCTAAAAACAAAGACCAATTTTCTAAATAATAAACATCTAACTTTACTTCTTCTTCAAATAATAAATCACTGCGTCCAGAAACCTGAGCTAAGCCAGTAATTCCCGGCTTAACCGTTAATGTCTTGCGATGATGATGTTCATATTTTGCTACTTCTTCTGGTAAATGCGGACGAGGACCGACAAGACTCATCTTCCCAATAAATACTAAAAATAATTCTGGCAATTCATCTATAGACCAACGACGAATAACCTGTCCAACGTGAGTAACACGAGGGTCATCTTTAATCTTTACCAGCGGTCCATCAGTGCGTAAATTATTATCGGCCAGCTCGCGATAGCGCATGCTATCGGAATTAACAATCATTGAACGAAATTTAAAGTAACGAAAAGGCTTACCCCCTTCACCTACCCGAGTCACAACTGAGCCGTCATCACGATTAGAAAAAAACACAGGTCCGCGTGAATCAAGCTTAATGATTATTGCTACTATCAATAAAACAGGAGAAAAAATAATAATTAGTAAACCAGAGCCGACTATATCAAGTAAACGTTTAATAATTCTACCCCAACCATCTAGAGTTGTTTTCTTTACTTCTACAATTGGAATGCCCAATAAACTTGTAACTTCCGTGCGCAAAACCTTAACCTCTAATAAATCGGCCACATATTTATAGGTTAAATGATGTTCGGCAGCAAAATCATAAAGCCGTAAAGATTCAGCCTTAGTTAGATTAGGATCACTTTGCATAATATCATCCACCGACACTCTCTTCATTATTTCTAATAACTCTTGAGCACTCTCTAAGGAAAAGTCACGTAAGCGCTTAACCACCTTATAACCGAGATAGGGATTAACAGCAAACTCTGATAATAATTTTTCCGTGGTCTTACTATTACCTACTAAGACGATATTTTTAGCACCAATGCCAAAACGATATAAACGTCTTCTTAAATAACGAATAAAAAGACGACCAAAACTAATATAAATAATTGATAACAACCAAGCGGCAATAACGATAAAACGGGAATCAAAAAGTTCCCGTTGAAAAAATATATAAATAGCAATTAAAGCTAGACCAGTAGAACAGGTGAGGATAACGCGAGCTAATTCACGAGCCACATTGGCTGGTTGGCGGATGCTATACATACCGGCTAAAGCAAATAGAATTACCCAAGCGGCAGCAATTAATAGAGCAAGCTCAAAATAACGATCAAAAGGTAGATTAAAAATTACCGGTCGAATTCCGGTGGAGATACTAGAAAAACGTAAATGATAGGCCGAAACAGCGGCTAACACTAACAAAGCATAATCAAGAGGCACTAAAAGAAAACTAAAAAACAATTCTGGTTTTTTCATAAGATGATTAAAGCTATTTAATAATTAATTATCTAAATATTAAAAATATTAATAGGGGTAGGCGATAAGCCGGATTCTGTCGTGAGCGGCCATTTATCTAGCTTAATTGTTACCAATTAAGTCAAGCGAGCTACTTTTTACCGCGTAAAGCCCTTACGGGCCACGCGGCTTTGCTCTTGCTTCAGGCAGGGTTTACCACGAACACGCCGTTACCGGCGGTCGAAGCTTGTAGCCCAATAAAGGACACCAAACTACTTTTCACCTTTCTCCACGTAAACGCAGATAGTATTGTCTCTGTGGCACTTTCCCTAAGATTGCTCTCGGCGGTCATTAGCCGCTACCCTTTTTATGAAGTCCGGACTTTCCTCCCCTTTACGTCAAATAACGCAAAAGAGCGGCCGCTTACCTGCCCCGATTAACACCTATATCGTACTAAAAAAATCAAAAAAAATCAAATTTTTAAGAAATATTTGGGCATTTTTGACAAGATATTGACATTTACTATAAAAAATGAAAAAGCGGAGACTACTGTCCCCGCTTTTTTCTTATTCCGGCTTCTCATTTATATATTCAGATAGCACTTTATCAGCATCCAAAATACCCTGCCAAATCTTAAAATTATCTAACTTATAATCAGTTACTTCAGTCGACATATATAACTTACTAATTATATCTGATTGTAGCGGCAAACGATATGACTCAAGTTTTAAATCGCCATCAACATATAATTGCCAAAGGTAACGATAATCATCATACACAAGCGCTAGATGATGCCATAGATTATCATTATTCAAAATTTCGTAATTATCAGCCCAACGCAATTCATCACCATTAGTATTTAGTATCTGCCGATAATTACTAAAAGTAAAACTAGTTTCTAAGTTATTTTCATCCAATAGTCCTAAATGCAGACGACCATTATAGCCGTCAGGCGCCATATTTTGCCACCACCAAGAAAAAGAAAAATTATTTGTACTTAAATTTATATCATTCAATTCATAATTAGTGTTTAAGGGGGGATAATTTAGCGCACGTCCACTCACACCGCTGTAAACAAAAGCGTTATCTGGAAATTGCCAGTCCAAATTACCTACACTGTCAGCCGCTAAACTACCACTAGCTTCATCAAAATTCCAAAAATGCAACAAGCTTAAAGAAGCTGGTTCTTCACGACTAACTTGCGGATTAAAGGGAGCGGGACCGACAGCCCAGTTTTGAATTTCAGTTTCTGACAACAAGCGATTCCATAAAGCTAAGTCATCAATATAAACATCACCAGACATGGCTGTAGCATAAATATGATCAAAATCAGGAGAAAGACCTAAAAAATCTTGATAAAATAATTGTTCGCCATCAATATATAAAGCCCAATAGCCCTCATCACTAGACCACACAAAAACTACTTGATGCCAATTATTATCCATATACTTAGAAGTATTATAACGTCCATCTAAGCCCGGCAAACCATTAAATTCCACCATGCCATTAAACAAATGAAAGCTTATAGAAATGCCTTCTGCTTGATTGCTTAAAATATAATATGAATGAGCATAATCACCATCACCCTTAAATTGCGCAGCCATAGAAAAATTGCCACCACTTAAAGCCGGATTTAAGTCCGCTCTTAAACTTTCTCCCTGATAAGGTAATTTCTGTCCACAGCCCCATCGTCCTAAACTCCATTGAGCTTCAGAAAGTAGGGCTCGACTTTCATTATTACTAATCATTTCTTGAGTGCTTGAACCAGTGCACTCTTCAAATGACCAAAGATAGCTTAAGCCAGCGCTATCAAGACCGGATAAAAGAGTAAAAGGCGTGTCAGGATCAGGTTCTGGATCGGGGTCTGGGTCAGGGTCTGGGTCAGGGTCTGGGTCAGGGTCTGGATCAGGTTCTGGATCGGGGTCTGGATCGGGGTCTGGACTAACAATTTCTTCACCGCCTAAAGGCCAAAGTAGCCAGTCGCGACTATTATTATTACTATCGTAAATTGGCGCCCAATTAGCTTTTTCACCGCCATTAAGAATGTCCGCTAACACAGTATTACTATCAGCTTTACGACGAAGTAAATAATTTTCAGTCAAAGCTGGTGCCGGCCCAAGGCCTTCATAATATGAAGCCTCACCATAACCGATATAATCTAAAATATCCGGGTCATCTGGTCCGCTAACGACATCAGCGGCTAAATATATACTATAGCCACTATCAGTAAAAATAAAATCATCTCGCAAGGCAATAGCATGAGCGGCCGCTCTTAGTTCTGGAGCCGCATCATCGCGCACAATTCGATAAGCCGAACCAGCCGCAATAATAGTGCCGCCAGGAAATTGGGCGTCACTATCACTATCAAAACGCAACATAATAGAGGGATTTAAAGCGGTGCGACTTTTTTCTAAGCGTATTTTACGAGCTGCTAAATCAATATCTTCTTCCCCATAATTCCAGATCTCCATCCAGTCATCATCACCTTGGGCATATATACGGCTAATAAGGAGAGTAAGCGGTGCCTCTATTGTTGTATTTGTGGTTGTGGCCGCAGTAATAACAGTACTGGAGCTGATATTAGGACTACTTGAACTAGTAATTTTATTTATTAGCGGTGTCCATAGAGCCACATTCTTATCATCAACTTTATTACTTGCCACTTGTACTTCCTTTTTATTCTCTGCACTTGTATTTTTAACCGGGATATTGAGATTGGTGGATGAGCTTGCTATGCTCGTAATATTTTCACTATTTACTCTGATAGCGCTGAAAACATCAGCTGAAGGCGGCGTTGGAGTTTTTTCATTAATTTGTTCACTGAGCTTTTGTTTTGTATTTGTATCAATCTCTATATCTGGAGAAGACGCCTTATTAATACTAGGATTAACTGCGACATGTAAAGAAGTTTGGGGATTTATTTTGGTATTATCAGCTGCTACTAAAGCTGATTCACTTACCTTATTTTCAGGAATCTGCTCCGACCAAACTAATTCATCGGTTTTTGTATCACTGTTAATAATCTGACCAAGTCCGTTACTTAAACTTGAGGCTATTTTTTTAAGACTAGAAATAGGATTATTAATTAAACTCCACTGCAAAATAATACCCACATTATTTACCTTACCCCGTACGTTTTTATCTTCAAAAGAACTACTTAATTGAATGTCTACAGGCACATCACGCAAACTTGATTGCAAAGCCTGAGTGTATGGTAAAAATATATAACGATTACCAGCATATTCTTTACCAGCATTATAACCAATAATTTCCGGAACTGGTAAAACTGTATTTTTCCGGCGTGTAATTTTGGAATATTCACGACGACTGGAAAAACAGTCGCCCACATCATTATAATAACTATCATTATCATAACCATCTGGAGTAATATCAACAGCATAATAACGATAATCATATTCTAAGGCGCCTAAGCGCTCAGGATTGCTAGCATTAGAACTTTCGTACACCTTTTCAGTTAAGCCAACGCAGGTCCAATCACCGCTCCAAGGACCTTTTTGTGCGGAAAAATCAAAGTCATAGGCCAAATCAGCACTAGCTAAATATTTAGCTAAAGCTACCGCTCGAGCACGTTGCCAAGGAGTAGCCGCTTGTGGCAATTTAGCGGCAACTAATTCTTCTCCCAAGGACTCATTCACAAAATATTTGGCCGGTGTTTTTACAATACCGCCGCTTAAAGCTTCAACTACATAATCAACTCCATCTTCTTGTCCGATATAAATAGCGGCATGACCAGGATATATATTAGTCATGACACCATTTTTTTCCTTAATTAATTCCTTGCTACTATAACCATACATCTCGCCATTACTAGAAGTGCGGTATAAAATGGTTCCCGGTTCTAAAGCTAAAACACTTTTGCCTAAACAAAAACCACAAGCAAAGACAAGAAAGATAATAAAAATGTGTTTATATTTTTTCATAAAATACTTGCCACTCCGCCGCCGTCGGTTCAGGCGTATTAATATCTAAAGAAAATTTATTCTTAAGCGCCTCCGCTGCTAAACCTCGACTGATGTTATCTAAAGTGATATTTTCAGCTACATCGCGTAATATCGTTTGAAGTTTGGAATCATGAGCTTTAATTAGCAGTAATAACCAAATTCTACGCCAACGCTGAGGACCACTTTCCGCCTGAGCAATAATTTGTGCCATTATGTCCATGTCAGTTTCTGTCCAAACAAATAACTTTTCATCCCATTCACCGGCCAGTTGACAAGACTCGCCTAATAATTCTTCAGGCGAATTATTGAGAATAATATTTTTTAAAATTAAAGCATTGGCTGGATTAGGATATGATTTTAATAATGACAAAGCGTAAAGCCTGTCCGCTAACAATATACCGGCGTCACTAATTTGCGTTCTTAATTGATCAAGCCAATTATCATCAGCAAAGGATTCTGAAAATAAATTTACAATTAAGCGCTTATTTTCCAAAGAAGCATCTTTATCCGCGATAACTTGCGCTAATAGTGCTGGTAAATTTTTATTTACACTATCAGCCGCCATTATTTTAATTAAAGCAGATTGTAATTCCCTGTTGTCACCACTAAAAACGCTCTGAAAATATTCAGTTAATAATTCCGGCCGCCTTTTATATACTTGGCGCCAAATTATGGCATAGGACTGTCGTTTTGATAAACATTCCTCCCGACATGATTCTTGAAAAGTAGCTTCAAAATTTCGCCAAGCGATTTTAGTACGTAAAACTTCAGGATAACGAGTCCAAGGACGAAAAACATAAGGACTTAATAAAATAATAAATATTAAAATAATAACAGCCAAAATTATCCACCAACGATATTTCTGCCAAAGTATATGATATTTACTCTTTTTCTTGGGAATTAAAGGCATTAACATAAAATTAGAGCCGAGGCCTTGGCCCTCAAATACGGCGCGTTTATATCAAGGGCGAAAGCTAGTCGGCAAATTACGGTACCAAAAAATATAATAGCAAAAGCAAGCTGAAGACAGCTGAAGATAAAATTAAGATAGTTCTGAAAATATACAACAAAAAACGCCCGTATTAACGGGCGTTTTGTCTATTTTTAACAACAGTATTTAATTTGTTTCAGAATTAGCGTTTTTAATTTTTTCTACATCCTGTAAAAACGCTTGAACGGCTGGTCGTAAAGATGGATCAATTTCAGCCGCCATAACAGCATCATTTAAAGCAGCTTCAAAATCACCGGCCGCTAACTCTAATTTAGCTAAATTGGCATAGAGTAAAGCCTCTTTATTACCCTGAACAACGAGCAGACGATAAGCTAGCAAAAGATGAGCATTATCTTCATTCTCTTGATAGTAAGTGGTAGCAGCTCCTAAAGTTGAAGGCATTAAATTTTTACCACTATGATCAAGACAATTACTAGCATAATCAATATATTTATCTGAATCTGTTAAGAAATAAAAATTTGCTAATTGACAATGCACCTCAACGTAATTTGGATTTAAATCATAAGCAGTTAAAAATGACCGCTCGGCACCATCTAAGTCGCCACGATTAGCCTGAATTTGGGCTTTAACAAAATATACAGGTATACGCCGTGGACTAGCCGCCAAAGACTTATCAATCGCCTCTAAAGCTTTATCCGAATAAAACTTAAACATTGATATATCCTGAGAATAATATCGTGAAGCGACATCATACAATTGTGCTGCTTGCATTTGAGCAAGACTATCCTCTTCATTATAGACTAAATTTTCTTCCGACAATGATAAAACATATGCTAAAGATTCTTTAATTCCATTATCGTTAAGACTGGTAAACATGGTTGGTTTGCTAATAACCAAGTTAATTAAAGTGTTACGAGCATCTCGATCTAATGGTGTATGAAAAGAGAAAGCTTGTTTATATTTATCAAAGGCTTGATCATACTTAGAATAAGCCATATCCGTATAAGCATCGATGGTAGTTTTCAACATTATAAAAGGTCGGATACTATATGAATAAATTAATACAAGAGAAGTTAGGGCGAGCAAAATAAGAAAAAACAATTCTTTAGCAGCGCTGTATCTAGCATTTACTTCAGTTAAACTAATAGGCTCGTCTGTTTCATCTTTCTGCGTCAAAAATACCAGATATGCCAAAACAAGCATTAAACCAATATAAGTCACCAGCGAGTCAAAAACAGCCAAATTTTGGACAAAATAAGCTAGCAGCAGAGCCGCTAAAACCATCAGTTCTTTCATAACAATTCCCTCATAACCAGGCTTAATTCTCTTTCCTTCGCTTACTATTTTTCGGCGCCAAATAAATGCAGCCGCTACAAAAATACTTAAATATGATAGTAAACCAATAACACCAGTAGTAGAAGTAATATCAATTAAATTATTGTGAGCTCGATCAAAATAGGTATCAGAAGTCGTGTAATCAAAAAACTTAGAATCAAATTGACGATCAAAAATCATGGCATAGTTACCAAAACCGTTACCGAGCCAAGGATGTAAATGAAAATCAGCCGCCGCCCCTCGCCAAGAAATTAAACGTGTTTGAAAAGTAGATTTATTGGCGCTTAAATCATGCAGAAAGCTATTATTTTTAAACCAAGGTTGATTGTATTGAGAGAATAAAACTAAAACAGCAATTATAGCCACGGCAAAGGCAATTAAAGAGCTCCGTCGCCATAGACGTCGTGAGGCAAAAAAACCGAGTAAAAAGACAAGAAAAAGCAAGCCCAAGCCCAAACCAATAATTGCTCCCGAAGTATCCGCCTTAAAAAAAGCAATAAACATTAAAATAATGGCGATATAGAAGGGCCACTGTTTTTGCCAAGAAGTTCTTAGTAATAACAAGCCGGCAAAAAACAGATTAAAAATCATGTAACCACTTACATAAGCCGTATTACCAATTGTGCCAATATCTTGTCCGCGTATAATTAAAAACGCTTCGACTGAAGCAGCCAGTACAGAGGCTGATAATAACCAATACCAATCTTCCTGATTACGAAAAACGGTAATAATATATAAATACAGCACGAAGAAATGAAAAATATGAAAAAAGCCGAGCAAGCGCTCTACATCACCCCAGAAACTCAGATTAAAATCAATGCCGGTAAAACACGACAACAGAATAATCGCTAAATAAGCCAAAAGACCCCAAGTTATTGGTGAAGATTTTGGACGAAAAGAGGGATATTTCCAAATTAACAACAACCAAAAAGGCAATAAGGCTTCAATTAGGATATTAAAGCTTAACTGCTTTGAGGAAATGTATGGGAACAGTAGATTTGAGAAAACAAGAAAAACAACGCCCAAAGAGGCAAAAACGCCAATTTGCAAAATACGCTGATAAGTTTTAGCGGACATAAAGTCTAAATTTAATATTTAATTACTAACACTATTATATAATATATAAACTTAAACAACAACGACGAGCTAATAATTAAAAACCCACCGCGTAGAGTGCGGTGGATTTTTAAACAAGAGTCTAAAATTAGTTGTTATTAAGCGGCAGTTTTCCCAGGAATATATTCAACAAAGACACGAGCGGCCAATTCCTGATCCAATAAATACAAGGAAGGCCCAGCATCGCCAACCAAATTTAATTTGCCAGAAATTTCCTTGGCGTTAGCTTCTTCTTCTACTTGCTCATCAATATACCACTTAATAAATGATTCTAAGGCGTGATCCTTCTCTTCCTTGGCTAGTTCATATATTTTGTAGATACAAGCAGTAATATGCTGTTCGTGTTTTAAGGCGGCCGCAAAAACATCACTAGCCTTGTTAATGCCACTTAAGTCAGGCAGTGCAATTGCTGGGACAATTGGCTCTATATCACGGTCCAAAAGAAAATAGAAAAAACCAAGGGCATGATTATGCTCTTCCTTAGCCTGTATATGCATCCAATTAGCCATTCCCTTTAAATTCCAAGACTCTAAACGTCCTGCCATAGCTAAATAGAGATTAGAAGAATACATTTCCTCACGAATTTGCTCATTTAAAATATTTTTTATTTTATCAGTCATAAATATGTAATTAAATTATTAATACCCCATAACTGGGACTAAATTGTAGTATAACACAGAAATTATAATTTATTCAACCAAATAACTTGACTTATAAGGTTATTTGTGATGATATTATAATAGATCTTTAACATTATAAACCTAATTAAATTATACTGCCATGCAAAAATCATTAAACTTTACCCTGCAGAGATTAAAAAGATTAGGAATAATTGCTTTTGTATTATTTTTCATTTCTTTCATTTTCTCACATGATGCAACCAATGCCGCCATCTGGGCTGTCTTTTTAAGCTATCTTTGTATAGGCATATTGCTAAATGAAAAAAAGATAATTAAATTATCAAAAATTAACCTACCCATATCCTTAACCATATTAATTATTAGCATAATTAATATTTATTTGGATGTATTCACTATGCCCTCTTATTTCTCCAATATAGAGGCCTTAAGCGCCAGCATAACTCTATTTTTATTGGCCTCAATAGGAATAACTATACTTCCCTCTAGATGTATGGAGTAATAATGACCTCAATAAAAGCCGAGCACTTCTATGTTCGGCTTCTTTTTTTATTCAGAAATGCTCTACATTAACTTATAACTAATATTTACATCTAGTGGTAAATCACATTCAGCCTTAAAATCTAAACCATCAAGTCCTTGAAAGCTTATATGCATAATATAAGTACCCGGTTCATTTAAAGTCAAGCCCTGAATCTTTAAGCGACTACGTAAACGCTTAGAACCATCTTTAAAAAATAATTGTCCCCCAAATTCATTAATCTTCTTGCCCTTAGGATCAATCATCTCGGCTTTTAACTCTAACTTTCTCTCCGTTTTTAACTTATTATCACTTAAAAAGCTCACCACCTCAAAGCTAATGGGTATATTAATCGGCTGACCTGGCTTTAAAGGGGTATTAATATTTAACTCTTCTAAGCAGTCATAAAGACTGAGTAAATTGCTATCAATATCTATAACTGAACTTTGACATAAGACTGACCAATGATGTTGCATATGATTATATTATTTATTTTTTTAAAATAATTTAGAAAGGTTAAAACTTGCATCAGTTTCTGAGATATTACTTTGCTTAATAACGCGACCACATTGACTAGCCTGAGCCGAAACAACAAACTTAATTCCAGGTAAATCAAAATCTAATATTCTTGCCCAATTATCGGCGTTAAAGTGTAAGGCAGACGAGATTCTATTTAATAAACTAAGACCTAGATTAACATCACCGCTTTCCAAGTGAGAAATAACCTTCTGAGTAGATTTAATTATTTTTGCTAAATCTTGCTGACTTAATCCTAATTTTTCTCTACTCTGATAAATCTCCACAGCCAAACGTAAACGCATATTTGCATCTGAAAAAATTTCTGAAAAACCGGGCATTTTTCTAGCCTCGGCCATGGTATCAATTACTTTTTTATTGGTAGTTCTCATATAATTTTGGGTTAGCAATAAATTTATCTTGAAAATCTTGAACAAGCTCTAATTCCCTTCTAATTTTCTGTCTTGTCTTTCGGTTGTCATAGTTATCTGGCTTTTCCAGACAAGCTAGCAAAACCAACAAATCTTCATAACAGCAATAAAAAATTCTGATCAAAATATTTTTATCTTTCCGCTGCTTTATTTCTAAAAAATTGAAATTTCTATCCAAGCTATAGGAGATAGGAGCCACTGGTCGACCAAAATTTGCGAGCACATAATTTATCTTTGCATCAATATTTGCCAGTAGATTTAAATTTTTATTCTTAATCTGAGACTTTATTCTGCAATCAAGAGAATATCTTGATAAATATTCTTTTACCGGACAATACTGTAAATCATGGTCAAAATAGTACACTACCTTCATTTATTTAGAAAAACAACAATGAAGGAATATAAGGTTATTATATCTAATTAGATATAATAAGTCAAACCTACGATTGTCATTAATTAATTTATTGCCAGTAAATATTAACAAAAACAAATTAACATTTAGATAACAATTACCAATCAAAGTAATGGATAACAAAAAACCCGCCTATTTGACGGGTTTTTTAAATAACCTAAAAACTATTATCTTGCCCACATAAAGATTGGGCGAGATTGCATTAAGCGGTTATACTTAGCGCGAAAAATCTTTTGATCGCGAGGTGATTCTTTGCTGATTCTATAAACCAGCTTTTTTTGAGTGGAGAAGATTGAACTAATCATATATTTAAAATTATTAATAAGTAAATTAATTAAGCGTGAACTAAATCGCGAATAACTTTGACAACAATACCTCTAACAGCTACCTCACGGCGGAAAATCGGTTCATAGTCAGTATTAGCCGGTTGCAGTCTAATTTTATCTTTCTCTTTATAAAATCTTTTTAAGGTTGCTTCGTTGTCATCGATAATTGCTACTACAGTATCACCATTATTTGCCCAAGTCTGTTTTTTAATAATCAGGAAATCACCGCTAAATATTCCGTCACCAATCATTGAATTTCCCTTCGCTCTTAAGGCATATAAATCTTTAGGGCTAAAGCGATCGTCCTGAGCAATAGAAACAACGTCATCTGTTTCTTCAATTGCTTCAATCGGTTCACCGCAGGCAATCGCACCAACTAAAGGTACAGACATAGTTGCGCCGAACTTTACCTTAGCTAGCTCTAGGCTTCGTGCTGCCCCTTTAACGCGCTTTAAGACACCTTTACGAATCAGATTACTGACATGCTCATGAACGGTAGAAATAGCCGAGCTGCCAACAGCTTCTTTAATTTCATTAAGTGATGGTGAATAACCTTTATC
>JAFGTW010000028.1 GCA_016938835.1 Patescibacteria group bacterium | reverse complement strand
GCTTCTGCCCTGTTCGAATCCTCGCCTCTGCGAGGCGGATAATAAAAGAGAAGGAATAAAATTCCTTCTCTTTTATTATTGCTCGGGCTCGTAGACAAAGTTCGAACTAGCTTAACTAATAATAGCTAATATTTTAGACCTCAATCCAAAAAAATATTTCTAGCTTTGTTCTACTATTACTCCAATAAGACAAAAGACCTGTGTTTACAGGTCTTTTGTAGTATTTTATTTTATAACTAGATTATTTAACTTCACCCACTGGGATTTGTCTGATATTTACATTAGAAATTCCCAAGGCTTTACTTCTCATTAAGTTAAAGGCATCAGCTGGACGACCTAAATAATGCATTTTCATATCAACTGGGTTAACATAATAAGCTTCACCTTTGTTTTCAACTCTCAAGAATATGCGACCCGCAAAACGAGCTGGAACACCTGATTTTTCAAACTTGGAGAAATTAGCCTCACTAATACCAAGGCCAAAGCGACGCATCATATCAAAGGCGTCAGCTGGACGTCCCATGAAGTGTTTTTGCTTACTAACTGGTTCAACATACCAAGCTTGTCCTTTTTCTTCAACCTGAAGCAAAATACGACCTGCTAAACGATTGGTAAGAGCGGTATTAGCTTTAGTAACCAAAGCTCTTTCGGCTGCCATAACAGCGGCAACATTAACTGGGCTACCAGGAGTAACAACCGGAGTAGTAGTTGGAGGAGTAATAACAGGTTCTTCACCCAAAACACAGGCTCTTTGTGCTTCTAATTGTTGAGCAGTAGTTAAAGAACAACCAGCTGGAGTTTGACTTAAAACTGACCTGAATTGAAAACCACTAACGCAAGAACCCCAATTTGTGTAAGCGACAGAGCTACAATTGTTAACAATTGCGCCTCCTCCACCACCGCCACCAGAGCTACAAGCTTGAGTATTGCAAGATTGAGATGTTACTGCTGTTCCAGAACAGAAAGAGTTAGCTACGGTTTCACCGCTAGAATTTTTACAAGTAGCAGTTCTAGTTTGTGTTCCTCCGCCACAAGAAACGCTACAAGATCCATATGATCCATAATTCCAAGTATAAACCTCACCAGCGCCAAAAGATGATAGATGAGTAGTGCTAAAAGTACAAACACCGCTAGTTACAGTACAAGTAGCGTCTGTCCCGGAAGGACTTTCGGCCCATGAACCACCAGCATCCTTTCTATAAATTTTTAATGTTTTACCCTCTAAAGCAGAATCAACTGCTATAGAAATTTGAATAGCTGGATTAAGTGTTAACCCTACGCTAGACACACCAAAAGAAAGTGAACCGGCAAAATCAACATCAGAAGATAATCCGGTTAAATTCGCCGCCCCAGCTGCTAAATCAGCCATATCAAAATTTCCAGAATTAGATGTCATAACAACCCCTTGCGGAATAACAACAGAAACTCCAGTTACTGGCGTAAGAGTAACTTTTTGTGCAAAAGTAATTGCATTAGTACTAGCAGGGTTTGATCCGCTAGGAATCATAATACCCGCCTGGACCAAGCTACTCATAGTAGCCGGCATAACTTCAAATCCATTACTTGCATCATATGTCACACCATCAGCTTTATAACCATAGCCGTAGCCATAAGCATAAGTTGAAGATGCAACTCCTGTTGTACGATAACCAGCAATAGTACCGCCGTCAAAGCCGTAGCCATAACCGTAACCGTAACCGTAACCATAGCCCCAATCGGGACCTCCAGTTTGACGAGCAAACTGAGCAAAAACCATCGGAGAGATGGCGAGACCAATAATCAACATTGCTAAAACTGCTTTAGCTTTGAAGATTTTGGAAAAGTAGTTTTTAAACTTTTTCATAGACTCAAATTAATTATAAAATATTTTAAAATCTTTGCAGCAAATACAGCAAAATTAAATTAGCTCTATTTACTATTTTAAATATTTATTATTATAATACTATAAATGATAAAAAACAAGGTTATTTTTCATATTTTTTAAATTATCTAAAATACCCTTATATTTTGGCTAAAAATATGATAAAATATTAATAAGTAAAAAGTTATCCACATGCAAAAATATCATAAAATTTTAATATTTTCTTTTTTTTCTATAATCATTATTTATGGTTTATTTTTGCGGGTCTATAAAATTGACCAACAATCCTACTGGATAGACGAAGGCTATACCTTAAATGCGGTGTTGAGCACTCTAGAAAAAGGTTACCCCATACTTGACTCAGATCAAATTTATGGACCCCATTATCTTCTTAATAATTATTTAATTACTGGGGCGGCTAAACTGGGCGGTTTTAATCCAACGACCACAAGATTACCCGCAGTCGTTTTTGGAATCGGGGTAATAATAATGATTTATTTCTTAGGACGTCAATATTTCAATAAACAAGTAGGCACTTGGGCCGCCATTTTAACCACCCTATCTTATTGGGAAATAGCCTGGAGTAGGCAGGCTAGAATGTATATTCAACTCCAATTCTTCTTTCTTCTCGCTCTCTACCTTTTTAATTCCCTACTCAATAAATTTTCCTATAAAAAACTAATCTTATTAATATTAGTTACTTTAGCAGCTATTTTAAGCCATTATTTTGGTTATTTATTAATTGGTATTTATGCTCTTATACTACTCATTAATTTATTTAATACTAAAAAAGAGGAGTTGCGAAAAGTAATTCAAGACAAAAGAAAGTTGATAGTAATTACTTTAAGCGGCTTAGGAATAGTCGCTTTATTAGTTAAATTATTTTTAGACTTTTTTAGAAAAGCTAGCGCTAATAATTTTTTTATTGGTCATACTTATCAGAATTTTCTTATTTATTATCTACCTCTAATTGTAGTTATGGCTTTAGCGGGGGCAGTTATTATAGTTTTAAAAGAACAAAACATAAAAACCAAAATCGGTCTAATTATTGCTTATTTGCTTCCCTATTTAATAATAACCTTTAGTGCCGATACTTTACATTTTCGTTATTTATTTTTTATCCTACCAATCTTATTTATTCTAACAGCCTATATAATTTATATAATAAGCAAAAAATTTAAATATTCTTGGCTACTTGGTTTAGGTATTTTAATTCTAGTTATTACGATTTCTAATTATTTACAAGCCAAAACTTTTGTCTTAAAACCAATTACTTATTATTATTTAGAGCCTCATACTCCACAACCAGACTTTAAAGGAGCCTATCAAGCTATTATAGATCAAGGTTGGAGCGAAGATAAGATAATTGTTTCGGCTTTTACGCAACTTGATAAAGTCTATTTAGGCAGAAGTGATTATTGGTTGGCAATTGGCTTAGATGGGCGCAAATTAGACAAAAACAAGTTAAAAGAAAGAGAATATTATAATAATGCTATCACTATTAAAACGGCGGAGCAGTTAAAAGAGTTAACAGAAACAAAGACTGGCTATATTATAGTTGACAATATGACTGGAATTAGGTTAGATAGAGAGATTAATGATTTAATTAATCAGCAAAAATTAATTTTTTATAATAAAACCGGGCAACAAGATCCTATTTGGGTATTTGCTTTTTAATAGTTATGATAAGAGTTATAAAACAATATGGAGTATCAATACTATTATTAATAGTAGCTATTTTTTGTCTTTTTAATATTAGTAAAAGTATACAAGATGCTTTTACGGTAATTACTAATTCCCTCGCTTTGTTATTAGCAGTAGTTTATTTTGTTAACTTTGAAAAAGAAAATCTTGTAAAAATAAAAGGATTTGTTTTAAATATTAAATGGCCATTTCACGGTAAAGAAAAAAAGATATTAACTAATACTTTAAATTTAATTATTAAAAAAAGATGGGATATTATATCCTATCTTTTTCTTTTTCTTTTACTCCTTATTACTTTGGGGCAATTTAGTTATTTAGAAAATTTTATTGATTTAGCTTGGATAAATAAATATCAAGTTATTATAACCGTACTGACAATTTTAAGTGGTGGTTTAACTTTTTGGCATAATAGAGATAGGGTGGAAAAAGAGATTGACAAGGAGCAAATAGATGAACAAATAGTTGAGGACAAAAGAAAGACTGAGTTTTTTAAAATAAACACACTTTTGGACAAAATAAAGTTAAAATTACCAAATAATCATAAATTAGGAGCACTATTTTTAATGCTATTTATAGTAGCTATTGGTCTTACATTGAGAGTATGGAATCTTGGCTATTTACAAGGTTCTGATAATTTTAATTTAATATCTGCAAAGTCGTTATACGATAGCGGATCTTTTGCATATTCCAGGAATACTGATATAACATATACAATATTCATATTATTTAAAATATTTGGACTAAGCCTTGTGGTGGCCAGAATTCCATTTATTCTTATAGGAACTATATCAATTGTGATGATATATTTATTAGGCAAGCTCTTTAATAAAAAAATAGCCCTATTAAGTTCGTTTATGCTTGCGATAAACCCGATGGCAATTGAAACGTCCAGTTTTATGAGAGAGTACTCAATGATTATGTTTATTAATCTTCTATCATTTTTATGGCTACTAAAATTATATGAAAAATATAAAAAGAATATTAAATTGTTTTTTTTCCATTATTTATTAACCTTTACAGCGCTATCATTACTAATATATCTATATAGTTTTGTGGCTAATACAGGAACTATAAAGGTTATAATATTAACATTAGTTATTGAATCAACTATAATTTTTTATTATTTTATTAGACAAAATTATACAAAATATATAAAACACTACTTAGTTTTTTTAATATTATTTTCTTTATTATTCATAAATACCCTTCCTGTTTTTGCAAACATATTCTCTAGTAACATTTCTTTTAATTCTTACTGGTTAAGAATGTTTTTTGACCCTCTAGTAAACTCGCCTATGCAGTGGTTTTCTTTCTCAAAAATATCGCCATTTTTGATTTTTTTTCTTTTTTCTTTAGGATTTTTTGTTTCATACAAAAAAGATCTTTTTAAAATTACTTATTTAACTTTTTTAATAACTATTTTTTTATTTTTATTTTTATTTAATTGGCAGTATCAGCATGATAGATATTTATATCATATTTTTCCTCTTTACATCACAGTATTCAGCGTATCTCTATATTATTTTTACAAATTAGTAATGATTATATATGTGCATAACTTTCAGAGATTAATTGTAATCCTTTTTATATTTTCATCTGTTATTCTACCATCAAACACTTTGCATGGGGCTAAACACGATCTAACTTTGTGGGGGGCTATAACAGACTATGAAGGAAGAAGTCCTTCAAAAAGTGGAAATAGAAACTATTTTTTTGAAATTTTTAGATACTTAGAATCGATTGGATTTAATAATAATGATGCAATAATAATAAGGGGAGAAAGTCCCACCTTTATTACTTGGCACTTTAATTATCCAGCGACAAGAAGATATTACAACGATTATTATGAAACAGGTGATAAAGTTTTTTCTATACAAACTTCTTTAGGTGTTGATGAATTAAGTCTTGCAACATCCAAATATACCAAGGGATATTTTTTAACCCCCTCCTCGGAAACCTACAAGAATCAAAACTTTATTATTAATAATACATTTTTCGTATACAACAAAACTATTGAGGGCTATAATATATATAAATGGGAATCTATTATTCTGAACGATTGACGGCATTATTCATTTTATACTGGAGTAATTTTACGTACACAATTATTAGAGTAAAGCTATAAATGGTAATGCTAAAAATCTTAGAATAACCAATTCCAATAAACCCGTACTTGCTTATAAAATAATAACTTAAAAAAATATTTAGCACTCCAAAGATTAACATTAAGATCATATTCATTTTCACGTGTCCAGTGTAAAAAATAAAACCGTTACCTATTACATCAGCAATTTTTTGAAAAACAAATACAATTAATAAATAATTTAGTAAAGTTAATAGTTCATTATTATAAAAATTTGGCAAGTATTCTTTAAGTAATATTGGGAAAAAAATAAATATAATAACTGCTGTCAGCGATGAAGCAAAAAATGAATACGCAAAATATTTTTTAAATTTTGTATATATTTTAGTCCAATTATTTTTTACGAAATGATTAGAAATAATTGGAGCAACAACATTAGCTAAGATCAAGAATGGCAAAGTCGCAAGAAGTATTACTTTATTTATCATCTCATAATACCCTATTTCTTTTACAAGATTAAACTTCTCAAGAATTAAAATATCAAACCTTGAATAAAGAAAATAGCTAACTGAAATAATACCACTTAAAGCTGCATATCTGCTTATTTCTTTTATAATTTCTCTATTGAGAGAAATCTTAATTTTTTTTATAGAAGCAAAAAGTACGATAGAAAGAATAATATAATATATGTTTTGCGATAATATCGCACCAAGCAGACCAAATTTTTTTGTTATAAAAAAAGCCACAACAACCAAGAAAAGACTTGATATCAAATAAACCAATGATAATTTTTTAAAATTATTTAGACCACGATAGTATCCATCCAAAACAGATGTTAGCGGGAAGAAGAGTAGTAACGGTAAGGAATAAATAATATAAATAAAATTATTTCCAAAAAAATATTTACCAAATAAAATAATAAGTACTCCGACTAAGACTGAAAAAAAAGCTATAATCAATATTACATTAAATAAAACAAAATTAACTTTTTCTTTTTTACTAACAGAATATTCGGCAACATATTTGCTCACTGATGTTGATATCCCGAAATCGCCAAATAAAGCTAAAAAGAAGATAACAGTTAATATATAATTGTAAACTCCAAAATCATAAATATTTAATAATTTAGCGCAGATCAAAAAAATAACAAAATTAACACCTTGTTTCCCAAAAATCTGCAAACTTCTCCAAAAAAAATTATTAATTATTTCTTTGTGTTCAAAATATTTATTTAATAAAAAAGATTTCATATTAATTAAATATCATAATAAACTTTTTGTATAGACAACATAAAACGATTTAAACTGTATTTCTTTCTTACATTTTTAATGGCATTTTCTTTTACAAACTCATAAAGCTTTCTATTGTAATAAATTTTATTAATCTTATTAGCCAAGTCTCTTTTATCCCCGACTTTAAACAATAACCCTGTATTACCATCAATAATGATTTCATTAATTGAAGAAATATTTGAAGCTATAACAGGGACACCGGACGCTTGAGCTTCGATAATAGATAGTGGAAAAGCTTCGCTGTATGAAGAGCATATACAGATATCAAATTTATTATATATATCTATTATATTATTCACGTAACCTAAAAAAAATACTTTTTTTTCAATTCCTAAATTTTTAACCATTTTTTTATAAAAAGAAAGCATATCACCATCTCCAGCAATATACATAGTGTATTTAAAATCTAAAAGTAATAAAGATTCAATTAAGATATCTAATCCTTTAATCTTGGTGACGCGCCCAACAAAACCAATATTAAAATGTTTTTTATATTCATTGTTATTACTCTTATTAAAAGATTCTAAATCAACATAATTATAAATTACTGTAACTTTGCATTGTTTTATTTTAGATTTTTTAACTAATTCTGTTTTAGTTGTTTCAGAAACAGCAATAAATTTATTTACTATCTTATTAAAAAGTCTTAAGAAATATTTTAATTTAGTATTATAGTATATTTCACCATGCTCGTGATATATCAAAATTATTGATGGTCTAAAAATCTTAATAAAAGCCCCATAAAGCAGAGAGATGCCCAAATGCACATGAATTATGTCTATTCTCTTATCTTTTATAATTTTATAAAGTTTTAAAAAAATAAATATATTGAATTTATATAATCCTTTTTTATTCAAACCATAATAAACTCTATCGTTAAAATCTTCGAATCTATTTTTTCCGTCTCTAAATAAACAAAAGCACTTATGGCTTTTATTTATTTCTAGAATCTTTTTCACAATTGTTTCTGCCCCACCAAGCCCAGAGGAATTAATTATCTGTAGAATATTCATAATTCAAATAATTTAATAATTTTTTTGTAACATCTTTTATATTATGATTATTGAGAGCATACTCATAAATATTTTTTGATAATTTCACATATTCAATGTCATTTTTAAATAATTCTGAAATTTTATCACTCAGTTTTTTAACATTATCATTAAAAGAAAATCCACAATTAAAAGTTGATAAAAAATTAGTAGGATTAACCGATAAGCTAAGAATTGGAACGCTATGCATTGCTGCTTGTATAAATGTTTGAGGAAACCCTTCACTCTCAGAAGTATTAACAAAAATTTTAGCCTTTTTAAAATAATTATCTATCTCATTAAAACTAATAAAACTTATAAATTTTAAATTTTGTATTTCATTAGCGCTATTTTCAAAAGAATCGTAATGCGAGTCATTGCTTGTAGGCGGACAAATCATAATAAAATTAATAGCCGGATTCATTTTAACTATATCCAAAAAAATACTTGGTCTCTTAAAATGGTCATGTCGAGCAACCCATAAAACATAGTTTCTGATTTCATTATTAAATTCACCTATTTCAAAACCGTTTTTTATAATTTCACTTTTATTCTTAAATTTTTCTGGGATTTGTTTCAATTGAAAATCATTTTGAACAATTAAAAAGTGAGAACTAGCTAATAGAGACCAGAATAACGGACACTTTTTATTTGATACCTGATAATAACCCTCCGACTCTCTATCGTTGGCGAACATAAAAACAAATTTTATTCCTAAAAATTCACAAATAACAGCAAGGATACAAGAAAAAATAGTTAGTCCATGTTGAATCACAATATCAGGCTTTACTGCTAGTAATTGTCTTAAAAATTTAAAGTATTTAATAATAAAAAAATCTTTTTCTTTGTATGTTTTTATAAAATTAAAACTATTAAAATCTTTAAAATAAATTTTTTTATAGTCAACTATAAACGAATAAGTATTTATTCCTTTATTCTTATAATTATTTAATTCTTTGGCAAATAAATACATTTGTACTGTGGCCCCGCCGAATGTTCTTGTTGAGCCTGTATTAAATATTGCCTCAGAATCTTTTGGGAAAATTATAGCTATTTTCATTTTAATTTTAAATATTTATTAGAAACATTTATTAAATTGAATTCGTTAACTTTTTTCAAATTATTTTTAGAAAACTCATTTATCAAAGCATTACTACTCAGTATTTTTTTTACCGAGTCAGCAATACTTTCTTCGTCTTTAACGTTTACTAAAAATCCATTTTCGCCATCTTTGATGAAATCAACTTGCCCTCCTATATTAGTTGCTATTATTGGTAAACCGACTTGCATCGCTTCTTGCAAAACTATGCCGAAGCCTTCGTGCAAAGAACTTAAAACAAAAATATCGGCCGCTGCTAGATATTGAAATTTCTTCTCTTCTTCTGATAAATAGCCAAGAAGATTAACTCTTTGCTTTAGTCCTAAATCAACCGCTAATTGCTGTAAATTTTCTTTTTCTGGACCATCGCCAATTATTAAGCACTCAACATTCTCATTTAATAACTTTAAAGATTTAATTAAATACTCAAACCCCTTTCTTTTAACTAAGCGTCCGACCCCTATTAAATATTTTTTATCATCTTTTAATCCTAATTCTTTGCGGCTAATTTTTTTAAAATTTACCACCTCATAGGGCAGCGGGATAATATCTATTTCTTTATGGCATTTATAGTATTTCTTAGTATTATCCTTAGTGTTAGATGACTGAGCAACTATAAAGTCTGAATTATTTAAAACCCAATTAACAACTTTTCTAAAATACCACTTTCTATGAGGGGAATTATTTTTAGACGGATCATAAATATCCCCGCCATGAATAGATAATATATTCTTTATTTTAAATTTTTGAGAAATCCAAACACCTAAAGGGCCAGTTGGAACTGTAAAATGAGTATTTATAAAATTATATTTATACTTTTTACATAATTCACTAGATTTTTTATAAGCTAAAAATGGAAAAGAAATTAGCGACAACATTGAAGCGGTCAGCAATTCTTTTCGACCTAAAACTTTAATTCTATGAACATTTATACCATCAACCACTTCAAGTTCTTTAAGTCCACTAAACCGGGTTGTTACATAATCAACTTCATAGCCTAATTTAATAAAACCAACCGCTAATTTTTTAGCGGCTAT
The DNA here is from genome assembly GCA_016938835.1 of Patescibacteria group bacterium. GTDB lineage: Bacteria > Patescibacteriota > Patescibacteriia > Patescibacteriales > UBA12465. Next base: position 11,260 of record JAFGTW010000028.1, on the reverse strand, counting down.
TCCTCCTCCACCGCCTAATGGCGGAAATTCGTAATTTAAAACCAGTATTCTTTTTTTATTATTTATCTCCATAATACTCTTTATACCACTCAACAAAAGCTTTAATAGCCTCTTCCGTGCTAATTTTAGGCTCCCAACCTAATATTTCTTTAGTATGCTCTATATCAGCAAACGTCTCAAAAACGTCCCCGGCCTGCATCTCTAAATAATTTCTCTCTGCCTTCTTCCCTAACTCTTTCTCTAAACAAGAAATAAAATACTCGAGTTCAATTGGCTTGTTATTACCTAAATTAAAAATCTGATAGCCGTCCGTCTTTTCTAAAGCCAATAAAATACCATCTACGATATCATCAATATAAGTAAAGTCTCGCTTCATTTTACCGAAGTTAAAGACCTTAATCGCCTCTCCCTTAGAAATAGCGCTGGCAAATAAAATTGGCGCCATATCTGGTCGTCCATAAGGACCAATAACGGTAAAAAATCTTAAGCTGGTCGTATTTATCCCAAATAAATGGGAATAGGTATGAGCCATTAGTTCATCGGCTTTTTTAGTGGCCGCATACAAAGATATTGGATTATCAACTGGATCACTGACAGAAAATGGCACCTTTTTATTATTTCCGTAAACTGAACTAGAAGAGGCGTAAACTAAATCTTTGATCTTATAATTTCTGGCCGCTTCTAGAATATTCAGAAAAGCGACAATGTTAGATTTTATATAAACCCTAGGATTTTCTAAACTATAGCGAACGCCAGCTTGAGCGGCTAAATGACAAATTTTATCTATTTTATTCTCGGTAAAAATTCGCTCAACAAAGCTTTCATCGCTTAAATCTCCCCGATATAGCTTATAATCCTCAAAGCCCTCTAAAATGGCATTTCTAGCCTCCTTGAGGCTCGGATCATAGTAGTCGTTGAAGTTATCGGCGCCAATAATAATATGGCCGTTTTCCAATAATTTTTTAGCAGTATGAAAGCCAATAAAACCAGCCGAGCCAGTTACGAGAATAGTTTTTGTAGTGGTTTGATTCATATTACTTATTATCAATTACTTCTTTAACACTATATGCCTCTTCCTTATGAGTAGCATAATAATTTTTAGAAAGAATATCTGCTAAAAGACCAAAAATAAAAAACATTATGCCGGTAAAAAAGCCAAACATTGATAATTCGGTTAAAGCCGTGTCAGATAAGTCTTGGCCTGAAAATATTTTTTGGTAAACAGCCAGTATTCCAGAAAAAAATGAAAGAAGAATTAATAAGACCCCCATGCCACCAAAAAGATGCAAGGGGCGATTAGCATATTTTTTCCAAAACCAAACTGAAAACATATCCAAAACCCCCTTTATTCCTCGTTTCCAATTATATTTAGTTCTTCCTGTTTTTCTTGGACGATGATTAACTACCATTTCACCTATTTTAAAACCTTTTATTTTTAAAACAGCCGGAATAAATCGATGCATTTCGCCATAAAGCGTTACCCCTTTAAAACATTCTGATTTATAGACTTTTAAAGAGCACCCACTATCATGAATACCATCATTAATTAGGCGCTTTCTAATAAAAGCGGCACACTTTGAAGAAAACTTTTTCATAAAAGTATCCTTCCTATTTTTACGCCAACCCGAAACAACATCCAAATCATCCATTTCTAATTTTTCAATAAGTTTCGAAATTTCAGCTGGGTCATTTTGACCATCGCCATCTAAAGTAGCTAGATAAAATCCAGAAGCCGCTTTAATACCGGCATCCATGGCCGCTGTCTGACCAAAGTTAGCACGCAAATTAACAATTTTAATTGGTGATAAACTTTTTAAAACATCTAAAGTTTTGTCAGAAGATCCGTCATTAACAAAAATAATTTCAAACGGTTTATCGATTTTTTGACAAACATTCAAAATTTCTTGATAAAGAACAGCTACCGCTCCCTCTTCGTTATAAACAGGGACAATAACTGATAAATATAAATTATCCATATTTTTATTTTAATAAATCATCAATTTTAATATCTAAAACTTTTACCAACTTCTCAAGAGTTAATGCTCTGGGATCATTAGTTGCTCCGGTTTCTATTTTTGAAATTGTATGAAAAGTTACATTAGCTTTAGTAGCTAAATCTTCTTGAGACAGGCCACTTTTTAACCTATATCTTTTTAAATTTTCTCCAATTTTTGATTTCATATTTTGTTTAACTATTTGCTAGTAAAACTTTACTTCTACTTTAACAATTATTTTTATTTTTGTAAATGTTTACAAAGTCTATAAATAGGCTAATATTTATCAACTTGTCTCACTCCTAAAATTAATCTATAATAATCTTAATATGAATCTAAAATTTCCATAAAAACATGACCTCTTGACAAATTTATATAAAATAGTAAATATTCCCTGCCGTTTAGGTGGGAATATTTTGTAAAAACAAATATATGAAAGCCTATTGCTCAGCAGTTAAGGAAAAAATGCTGGAATTAACTAGGCTTTTTTGTATAGAAAATAATATTTTTCAGCGCTTTGTTATTATCTATAAATATATAACCCTCATCGACAAGGATCCGATAACAAAAGACATTTTACAAGGAATTTTTGAAAATACTGTTAAGGTTATGGGCGAGGCCGGTCAAGAGCTAAATGAGGATAAATTCCTTAATGTTAAAAGTGAGGTTATTCATACCAATGAATTTTGGGTATATTATTCTAATCTTAAAATTATATACAGCCGGATGAAAAAGATTAAGGATTGCAATATTGCTGATAAGCAGGAATTTGATGACTTGTGCCGTCTTTTCTCTAAGCCATATTCTAAGGATTCCCTTAAACTGTCCTTTAAGGTAATAAATAGCAATATTTTTGAGCAATTAGATCAAAAGAGTTTTTTAAGCGAAGATGAGGATGATAAAAAAACCTATTTTGACCAAAAAAGAAGTATTCTTTGGATAAAGGCGCAAAAAGTGCCCATTGGTAAGCAGGATAAAATCGGTAATGCCCATAAATTACTTAAATATATCTTTATTGATAATAAAGATAATTTAGAAGATGACTTCTTTTACTCGGAAATTGCCGAAGATGAATTTGATGACTTTGATGAATATAAGGAAAATCGGCAACGCTGGAAAAGATACCATAATGTTTGCTCTGAAGTTAATAAGAAAATTGAAGATGCTCTTAAGATTAAAGACTTCCTGTTATTTAATACCGGACGAAAAGGAAAAGTTAAATTAAATAAAAAATACCTCTAAAGTTCTGAAAAAATATCGCTAAAAAGGCCTGTAAAACAGGTCTTTTTTTATTGTTCTGAAAAATGGTACAGGAACTTTTCAGAACTCTGTTTGTCTATGATATGAGCGTAAACTGCCGGATAAAGGTCGGGGGCAGAACAATGAATAAAAATAAAAATAAAACTATGTTTATTTTGAAAGGAAAAATTAAAGATGACAAAACAAAAGATTTTGTCAGCAAAGATGGAGTCCCTGGCGTTGTGCGCTCATTATTTATCGACCCCTTGGGCAGTATTTACCCGATAAAGGTAAATGTGCCATTGGACCGAGATTTTGGGCCAGTCGGCTCAGAAGTAGAACTTGAAGTTAATGTTTACCCTTATGACTATGTCGATGGGGTAAGGCAAAGAGCTTATCTTTCTATTTACGTGTCTGAAAATGCAAGCGATAAAAAATAGAAACGTGGAGCGGCGAGGAATAATTATAGTCCTGTAAGTCCGCTCCAGTCTCTCTAATTAATTTTATGAATTTCAACGAAATTTTATTCCATTACCAAGTGCTAGACAGCATGGATAACATAATAAACTTAACCGCCACTTTTGTATTGCCAATTGCCGGCTTATTTTTCTTTGTAAAAATAGCCTTAGGCGCAATTATCATAATTTATGTGGCTAAAAAGATATGGAAATAAATGGAATTGAATTTGTGCAAATTTACACGCCGCTAATTATTATCATTATAGTAATTTGGGGCTTAAGAAAGATAAAAGATAGTTTGAAATAATATGACCGAATTTGAAGCAGTAAATGAATTAATTAAATGGTGTCTATGGGCTGGGTTTGTCGGTCTTATTCTTATTCCGTTCTTTATTAACAATCGAAAATAAAGACTAGAAAGGGGGTGAAAAATATGTTTAAGAAGATTGGACTCGGATTTATGGCTTTCTTAGGCGCACTTGGTTTAAGTACTAATTTCGCTCATGCAGCTGCTGATCCGGACCTGACAAATTCTTTGGCTAGCACTACCGACTTATTAAAGGATAACGCTTATGCGTTTATCCCTTATATTCTCGGAGTGTTCGGCGCCGTCATCACCTTAACCTTGATTATCAAGGGTATCATGTGGGGCGTGAAGAAAATCAGGGGTACGATCAAATAGTTTATCGCCCCGCTTTAACCAGCGGGGCGAAAACTCCTTTCTTAAATTAATTTTATGCTTACCAATATTTTACTCGTGATTTTAATAGTTATTCTCGTTTATTTAAATTATCAATTCTATAAATCTTTTACCGAGCCGAGACTTTATCACGACCGGCTCAAAATGGATGAAATCTACAAGAATTGGCGAGAGATAACGAACCAAAAAGATGAAAAATAAATTACTACAAATTACAGCTTTCTTATTTATTGTTTTCTTTTCTTTTATTGGCATGGGTAAAATAACTCACGCTCAAGAAAATATTTATTTAGGAGCTAGTACATACATAGACAGTACTAACCCAGGAAATTTAAATGGCAGTGTTCGTTCTATTCCTTTTACAGTACCGACGGATTGTTATAATTCCCTGCTTTTAGTAGCAACACAAGGTTGGTATTCCGATTCCGTAACAATAGATTACGGCGGAACCTCAATGACTCAACAACTGAATACTTGGTCGAGCGGTCCGATTAAAAGCAATATGGGCGGATATGTATTTTCTTTGTTAAGTCCTGAGGCAGGCACTCATTATGTAAATTTCCATTGGAACGGATCAAATGACCAAGCGGCTCAAATTCAAGTTTATTGCAATGTTGATCAAAATAATCCCTGGGTAACGACTCCATACAATAATGGTTATTCAAAAGATTCTGGCTACATATCTCTTACAAATGATAATTCAATGGTGGTTTCTTGGTTTTGGTCCGGCAATGAATCAGTAACGCCTCCCTCAGGATTTACTCTTACCAACGGCGCTGTCGGTCAAGGTTGGAATTTTGGAGTTGGCGTTTCATCGGCTTATAAAATTCAAGATTTACCGGGACAATCTTTTTCTTGGTCTGATGGTAATCCTGGTTATATTTCTGTTTTAGGAATTGTGGTTCTAAATTATGGAGAATATGTTTCACCATATTATTGCGGTGACACTTTCTGTCATACAGAAATAGAAAATTGCTCTACTTGCCCAGTTGATTGCGGTGAATGTGCTAGCAACCCAAACGCTAATAATATCAGCTTATTCTTTTTCTCTAATCCTTATAATTTTTCTAATCAATCAACTGCTATTGTTCGTTATTTATATAACGAGGACGTTTTTACTCCTTATGATTATATTGAAATTAAAGAAATTAGCCCTGATTGGTCAAGCAGCACTTTTATCGCCACTAGCACGATTATCGATACAACTGGCTTTTTCACAAGCAAATCAAATGGCAATAGCTATTTTACTTTAACAGGAAACGCTTCAACGACAGGTTATGTTCATTATGAGGTTATTGGGCATTTGGCTGCATATTGGTCGCCTACTTTAGGAGACGTAGAAGCGACAACAACTATTCCTCATGTAGTAACAGTTAATTGGCAACCGACTGAAATTCCTACTGTGGCTGATATTTTAGCCGCTAGCTCAACTAACCCTTTTTATGATGATGCGGTTATGTATGAAGCGGCTTGTAGTGAAGAAGATTGGAATACACCGCCGCCAGAAATATTTGGCGTTGATGTGCCAGCTCTTAATTTAACAGTTATTGGCTGTAAATTTAAACTAGGCTTTATAATTGCCGGCAATAAATTTACAACCCTGGCAACTGACGGAATTTATAAGGCGGGAAATATATTAAAAAATGTCTTCCCTTTTAATATTTACACTAATTTAAATGATGCCTGGAAAGCAAGCGCCAATAAAGATGTTATGTCGGAGCTTGCTTTTCTTTCTCCGGTAAATGGAAATTTAACCGCCCAAATTCCAACCACAGGAACATCGACCGCCACTATTGTTTTATGGGGTAAAGATATTTTTACTTCCAGCTCCACTTTAGGAACAGTTAATGCTGAAAAAACTAATCAATTATTCTTTGCCATTAAAACAATCATTAAATGGGCTCTGTGGGGACTCTTTGGTTTCTGGGTAATTAAAAATGGTAAAGCCTTCATCGATAAGATGACAGGCGGACAATAAACATATGAATGCAATAATTCAATTTATCAAGGTTGTGCTTATTACTACTTTTATCTCTGGCCTTTTATACGCTATCGGGCAAGCAGTTAATAATCTAATTCCTTGGTCAAACATTACAACTTTTTTTGGAATGATCAGACAATGGTCGAGTCTTATTGATTTTATTTTTCCGACTGACACCTTGTGGCAAATAGTTGGTTTAATTTTTTCAGTCTATCCTTTTTTATGGTCAATTATGGCGATAAAAATATTAATTAATAATTCCGGTTTAAGAGAATAATTATATGGCGCTTGATGGATCAAAATTTAAATTAATAACTGGACTTCCAGGCAGTGGTAAATCTTTAATGATGGCGACCTTTGTTTATCCTTATCTTATCGCTGGCTATCAAGTCTATTCTAACTTATGGCTTAACTGGAAAAATTTTGATGTTTTAGGTGAATGGGATACTGATAAAAATAATCTTCATTATTACCAAGAAATTGAAGACATTGTTGATGTTAGAAATTGTATTGTAATTTGTGATGAAATTGCTGAACCGCTTGATCCAAGAAACTGGGAAAATGAAAGCGGCGCTATCAGACGATTCTTTCAGCAACATCGCCATCATCACGTTGATATTTATGGCACAACCCAAAATATTACACTTGTCGCTAAAAGTGCTCGTATAGTAATAGACGAATGGACTGATTGTTTTCGTATTTTACGACTTATTCCCGGAGTAATTATTTTTAGAGAGCGAACAATTGATAGAACGCAAATGCTCAAAGAAGAACCGGAACCAAAAGATAATGGTTTTTTCTCTTGGTTATCGGAGCTTAGATTTTTTCTTAAATCAAAATTGCTATTTACTAAATGGAATAAATACAAACTGGAGCTTGAGCATAAATTTTGTGATAAATGTCACGAAAGACAAGAGTTTAATTTGAATATTTGTCCAAAATGTAAGCAAGCTTTAGTTGTTAAGCCAACTGGAATTTACGACAGTTGCTATGACATTAAGCTTCGTCCTAAAAAACATTATTGGCGACCAATTAGCATTTGCTCTGATTGTGGTCGTGAACATAAATCCGGATATAGAGGGGTTTTAAGTGAAGAAGAATTCTTAAAACAAAAAGAATTAACTATTAGATAGTTCTTTAAATTGTCTATACAAAAAAAAGAACCAATCCCGAAGGATTGATTCCTTAAATTGTTAAGCCTGTTGAGGCTCGACTTGCCTTTCGTAGAAAAGGTAAATCGTTTTCGGCCGTCTCTCGATAACGGCTCCAGTTTTCTTGTCTTTCTTCTCAACGATAATGAAAGACTTGAGCGCCTTTTCGTCCTTACGAACGACATAGCCGTTCTTGAGCCAGCCGTTAAAAGTGAAGCAATTAACAAACGGATTATAACGTTTGGCTTCATCTTCGCCCCAACGTTCGGCAATCTGTTTTCTAACAAGATCAGAAGTATTTTCTGAACCTGTCCAATTTGATTTGACTGATATTGTCATAAAATTAAATTGGCGACTGATTTTTAAATTGCCGGATAACGTCGCCTTAGATTATCTATCGGCACGAAATGAGACAACGTCTGATTGCTTGCGACAGTCAAAGTGGAGACTTGTACTACCTTGATGGGCGATAAGCTGACGTTAAAATGAGAAGCCACAGATAGACAATCCGCCCCCTTTTGAATTTAGAATACCGACCGGCTGCTGCAGTTTTTTTCTTTTTTGGCGGCATCCCCTTGGGGGAGCCAAAAAAGAAAATGGCAGCCGGTAAATGAGAGTTAAGACTAGAAATGAGGCCCGGCCCCCTCCCTAATATAATTAACTTGACCATACGCACACACCGGGCCGTCACTACGAATATTAAATAAATATATGATATATAAAAACATTAAAAGAGAATTTGATTACATTATTTGGCTTCGAGAAAGAATTAAAACTTTAAGATTTGGAATTACTAGAAAAATAAAAACCGACTCAACCACCGATTTCGAGCTTTTAGTTCGAAAACTTAAATCATATCAAGAAGAATACAGTTCTGTTGTTGAAGAATTGTATTCTCTCCTCAAAGATGGCTACCTATCAGAACAAGTTAATAATATCCGGGAAGAAAGTGGAGCTCTACCAATACGAGACGCCTATTCATGTTGGCCAAAAAAAGAGAAAGAAGAAAATAGCCAAGCGCCGAACGAAAGAAGAGATAATCCGGCAAGTCAAAGAGAGTGAGAATAAAGCTTTTCAAGTTGAAGTAATGAGAGATTCTTCCTTGCGCCGAACTAGATCAAGAATAGTGCGTTTAATAAACGCAAATCCTGATTTAAAAGTATTTATCACACTAACCTTTGATTCTGATGTGCCTAGTCTAATTGAAGCTAATCCAATATTTAAGAAGTTTATTAAAAGACTAAAGAGAAAAAGACCAAATTTAAAATATATCGCTATTCCAGAATTTCAATCAGATAACGATTACTATGGCAGACCAAAACCAAATGGCGGCGCCGTTCATTATCATTTATTAGTTAATTTTGAAATGGCTTCTGATGAATTAAAAGCTATTTGGCAAAATGGATTTGTAAAAATTAATAGAATTAAGCACGTTAATCATTTAGGGCTTTATGTTTCAAAATATGTTGGCAAAAATTTGTTTGATATTCGTTATTTTGGAATGAGAAAGATATTAGCTTCCAAAAACCTTGAGCAACCAATTATTATTACCGTCTTTAAGGAAGTAAAAGAATTTATCACAAATGCAATTGGCAATATTCCCCCTTTGTTTGAAAAATCATACCGCTCTGATTGGCTTGGAAAAATCCAATACCGTCTATACGGTTTCTAAATTACCTTTTGAAAATAAACATAGTTCCCGTTCTTGTATGGAAATTACGCCCAGCTTCATGAAGGAATTCAAGAAGCTTTATCAGAAGATCTTTAAAATCGAAATAAGCGACGAAGAGGCCTATAAACAGGCCACCGATTTATTGTGGTTGGTTGAAAGAACCTATAAACCAATGACAAAATCACAGCATAAGCAATATTATAGAAACTTGAAAAAAATCTGAAATGTAGTATTATATAAGCAGCATCCAACTTAATAAAAAATACTAAAAGCTTTTTTGTACTCTTCCCCAAAAAGGGGCGGTTCTGCTGACGAGTATTGCTTTTAGTAATATTTAGTTGGATGCTCAGGGCCGTCCCTTTTTGTTATCTAAAAACAATCATATGAACAGCGAAAATCCAATTAAATATTTTGCCTATGTCCGCAAATCAACCGAAGGCGATGAAAGACAAGCCTTATCCATTGAAAGTCAAATGGATAAAGTGCGCGAGTTTTTTAGCGGCTTAGAAATTGTTGAAGTTATGGAAGAAAAACATAGCGCTTTTTCGCCATATAATCGACCGGTTTTCGCTGAGATGATTAAAAGAATTAGAAAAGGCGAAGCTGGTGGCATAACTTCCTGGCATCCTGATAGATTATCAAGAAATGAAATAGATGCTTCAACTATTACCTACTTAGTCCGCACTGGTATTATTAAGGATCTAAAATTTGCCTCCTATAATTTCGATAATTCCCCGGAAGGCATCATGATGCTTCAATTAGCTCTTAGTCAATCGCAATATTTTTCGTCTAAATTAGGTAAAGATGTAAAACGTGGTTTAGAGAAGAAAGTCTTGCTAGGATGGCTTCCTGGCTTAGCTCCTGAGGGCTATTTAAACGACGTCAGGCTTGAAAAAGGTCAACGGACACTCATTACTGATAAGAAGCGTGCACCGCTTCTTAGAGAGGCTTTTAAGCTCTTTTTAACTGGTAATTATACCGCTCAAGAGGTGCTCGATAAATTGAATAATGAATGGAAATATACGACTAGGGCGAAAGCTAAAACAGGTGGTCAGAAACTAGCTCGAAGCACTTGGTATAAAATGCTAACCAATTCATTTTATGCCGGAATTATTACTTATAATGGCAAAGAAAGTCCAGGAAAACATAAACCAATAATTAGTCTTGAAGATTTTAATCGTATTCAAGAATTATTAGGCTTAAGGGGTAATAAAAGAAATGTTAAGAAATTAGACTTTATGTATTCTGGCACATTTACTTGTGGTTTTTGTGGTTGTTCTATAACCGCTGAACGTAAAAGAAAATATATTCTAGGAGTTAATGAAGTTAAAACCTACCACTACTATCATTGCACTCATAAGAAAAAAGAAGTCGTCTGTAAAGAAGGCTCTATTCAAGAAGAAGAATTAGAAAGACAAGTTAAGGGCGATCTAAAAAAACTGGAAATGCATCCCCAGTTTTTAAGCTTAGCTTTAGATTATTTAGAGAAGAACAAGACAGAAGAAATTGAGACGGAAAAGCCGGTTAAACTGGATACCGAAAAGAAGGTTAAAGATTTAGAAGATCAGTTATCTGAGCTTAATAGTATGAGAATGAAAAAGATGCTTGATGATGCTGATTATTTAGTTGAAAGGACTAAATTAAAAGCCGAGATTGAATCTTTAAGCCAAAATGAGATTAAAACAAAACCAAGCAAGGCAGAGCTAATAGAGCTTACCAAAGAAAATTTTATTTTCTGTGCTCAAGCTCGAAAGAAGTTTGATAAAGGAGACAAAGAAACACGAAATAACATCATTAAGAAGTTAGGTTCGAACCAAGCAATAATTGGCAAAAACATTAGCATTTCTTATCATAATTGGCTTATTCCGCTCCGAAATAACGTCGAAAAATTTAACGCTGAAATCGCTAGGTTCGAACCGACATATTTTGGCGAAAATAAAAGAAAAAACGAGGCTTTAACCTCGCTTAATCTACGTTGGCTCGGGGACATGGATTCGAACCATGATTGACGGCTTCAAAGGCCGCTGTCCTACCATTAGACGATCCCCGAAATATGAATTTAATC
>JAFGTW010000027.1 GCA_016938835.1 Patescibacteria group bacterium | reverse complement strand
CCCAGGCTGTAGCGGTAAATTTTGGGAAAATCCGCGAGAGAATGAAACCAAAGACTGTAAGCTTCTTTTGTTTTGACGAGCACCACCAGCGGCCGGAGCGATGTACTCATAGATTTAAAATGAAAAAATTTACTAAAACTTATTGTGAAATTATTACTATTCCTAATTTATTGTTTGCCTGGGAAGAATTTTTATTAGGAAAAAAGAATATTAAACAAGTTTGACAGAAATTAAATTTAATACCGTTTCAACTACGTCCCACCCTCCCCGCGCTCACATTAAACAAGGTTAAAACCTTGTTTTTTTAAATTTATCTTATTATCTAGATAGCAAATAAAAAAAGGAGAATTTTCTCCTTTTAAAATAAACTTTTAATTAGTTTTAGTTGATCTGTAGTGATGAGATCTTTTTCTCCATTTCTTTTGAAATTTTCTAAAACATCATTGGAATTTCTCGCAACAATGTGAAAATGAAGATGTGGTACTGTTTGTCCAGCAATTTCTCCTTCATTTAGGAATACATTTATACCCTCTGGTTTTACCAATGTTTTAATGTTGTTGACCGCCATTGTAATTATGCCCATAATATCTGTTGATTCTTCAACCGATAAATCAGTAATTGAATAAACATGTCTTTTTGGTATAACCATCATATTGAAATCACTTAGGGGGAAGTAGTTAGCCAGAAGAACGCTGTATTTTGATTCCAAAAGAATCAAATCTTTATTCAAATTACAAAAAATACACATTACGCATCCTTTTTTAAAGTTCTAATAAAATATTTAACTATCAATTATTTATATCACAATATTAATAAATTGTCAAAAAAGTTCGAATAGCGTCCCCTGCCTACCGGCGGGCAGGCCTAACACCCCGCACACATAAAATAGTCCTAATCCGCCAGCTGGCGGAAGGGCTATTTTTTTGATAGGGAGTTTATTACCCTGTAACGACATGGTATAATAGAAATAAGCTAATATATTATAATTATTTTTAATAATATGAAAAATGTAACTTTAGCAAGGTGGGGCGCCACTAATGCCCTTGGAGTTCTTGTTTATGTTTTTTTACTTGCTACTTTTCTTGATAAGGCTAGTGGCTGGTTTGGTCAAGCTGATCAAAAAATTATTACTCCTATGGCCGTTCTAATGCTTTTTGTTTTTTCGGCCCTGTTAACTGGGGGCTTAGTTCTAGGAAGACCGCTTATGCTATATTTTGATGGACATAAAAAAGAAGGAATAAAATTACTATTTTTTACTGGTGTTGGTTTATTTGTTTTTATGGCTCTAGCTTTTATGGTTCTACTGATAATGAAATAATAAGCTGTAGTGAAATTAAAAAATTTAAATCATTTCTGAAAAAAAAGTAGCTTTAAAAAGCTACTTTTTTTATTTCTTATCCCTTTCTAAACTTTTTAAAGCTTGTAGATACAAATTTTCTACTCTTTTTTTTGCTTGTGAACTGCTTCTATAATAATGATCAAGTCCGGGAGCGGCATTAATTTCAATTATCCAATATTTATCTATTGGTTTACTTATTTCTCCTTCAATTATTAAATCAACTCCACAAAAACGCAGGCCCATGTCTCGCGTCAGTTTAATTGCTAACTTTTTATAGCTCTCATGAATTATATTAGTAACATCAATGGCGTCGCCACCACTGGAAAGATTGGCGTTATCAAGTAGATATATTTTTTCTCCTTTTTGGGGAATAGAGTTTATCGTTAGCCCTTGGCGTTTAAGTTTGTTGATAATACGATAATCATTTAATTTAATTTGAGTATCACGTCCTTGTTTATTGAAATTAATCTGCTTAATTTTTAATAGCTTAGTAATATTATTTTTACCGTCGCCAATCACACTTAAGGCGAAGCGCTGGTAAGCAGAAATAACTTTATCATCAAGAACAACAAGACGATAGTCATCGCCTTTAACATATTTTTGTACAATAGCAATATGGTCGTGTTGAAATATTTTCTGCATGCCTTGCTTAAATTCTTTTTGATTATAGACAAGAGAAACCTCCGCTCCCTGACTGCCACTGTTTGGCTTAATGATTACTGGTAGCCCTAATTTTTGAGCGTAGATATAAGCTTCACGCTGGTTGCGTTTATTTATTTTCAAAACTTGACTGAAGTGATCATTAAAAAAAGTTTTTGACCCAGGAATAACAGAATAAGACATCTTGTTCATGAAATGATGAGCATAATCTTTATCTTTGGCAATATTAGCGGCTCCTACTGGATTTAAATCAAGGGCGTTGTAACGAAAATAGCTATGACGACCATTTTTAAAGCTAATTTGGCCAGCAATATGCCATTTCGGCTCTAAATATACTTTAGCCCCTATTTTGGGAGCTATTTTTTGTAGTATTTGGCTCATGGCCAGGTATTCTTTTTTCATAGGACCATAATTATTCTCGTGGTGGATTTATTTCAGCTTTAACTTCCGCTTTTATCTGTTTATTTAATCTTTCTTCAGCTGATATTAATTCTTTTTCATGCCAATGACTATATTTAAAGACGATAAGATACATAACTACAGACACTAGACTGCTAAGAGGGAAGGCGAGCCAGAGACCATCAAGGCCTAGTGTTGTGAAGTGCGAAAGAGTATAGATAAAGGGTATTTGAATTAACCAGGTTGAAATCATGGTTAAAATCATCGCTGTCTTAGTACTCCCGGCTGCTTGTAAAGTGCTGCCGACAATAATTTGCAGACCGATTAAACCAAATATGGGAGAAATAAAATGTAAATAACGCGTACCAGCGGCAATAACATTGGGATCGTTGGGTACGAAGAATTGAATTAGATATGGAGCAAAAATGTAACTAATTAAAGCTAGTCCGCTAAAAGTAAAGAAAGCAATTTTTAAACTGATTTTAGCCATGTGACGAGCTGTTTCTGATTCGCCGGCTCCTAAATATTTTCCAACCAAAGCGGCATTAGCGCCAGCTAGGCCGAAAGCAGTCATCAGCATTAGTTGAAGAATATTTGTGCCTACGCCATAGGCGGCAACTGCCAAGGTGCCAAAAGTAGCAATTAGGCCAGTTATTACGGTTAGACTTAAACTGCGGGCTGATTGTTCAAGGGAAGATGGTAGTCCAAGTAGAAAAGCTTTTTTAATAAATTTAAAATTCGGTCGAAAGTCGTGCCAATGGAGATGGATTCCGTATTTGCCCGAGAATAACCAGCTTAAACCAATAATGGCGGCAATACTTTGAGTGCCAATAGTAGCCAGGGCGACGCCGGTAATTCCTTGGGCAGGAATAAACCAGAAACCAAACATAAACAAAGGGTCGAGGACAAAATTTAAAACTACAGTGCCAATAACAATGTAGACAGGTATTTGGGCTCGGCCGATACTGCGCATAATGGATTGGAAAATAAAAAAGGAAAAATTAAACACTAGTCCTAAAAAGGCAATACGCAGATAAGATTTCGCATCAACAAAAATAGAAATATCTGTACCCAATAAGCGCAGTATACTAGGTGTAAAAATATAGCCAATAAAACTAAAAAAAAGTGAAACAGCTATTACCATTAACATTGTTTGGGCGGCTGCCTGACTTAACATTTTTTCATTTTTAGCACCAAAGTATTGAGCAGTCAGGGTGGACCCAGCGATAGCAAGTCCAACCCCCATACTAATCATGAAGAAGAGTATGGGCATACTCATAGCGACTGCTGCTACCGCTTTTTCGCCCAAGCGGCCAACCCAAAAAGCATCAGTAAATTGATAGGCAATTTGAAAAAGCTGCGCCAGAGTTATTGGCGCTGCTAGCTTTAAAAGGTTTTTCAATAATATTGAAGATTTAGGTTGAGCGTTATTATGTATTTCTTTCATTTGTTTAATATTTTAATCTTCTTTATCAACTTCGGCAATTTCGGCAATCACTCTTTTTCTTGCCTCTTGGAATTTCAGAATAATAAAAATAATTACACTACCAAAAATAATTCCACTAACGTTGAATATATAGGTTTTAATAGCATCAACAAAAATATAATAGTCTAAGGCCGCTAGACCTAGTCCGGCCGTAACTAACGGTGGAAGGAGAGTGACAGTAATGGCTACTCCGGCCAAATTACTCAGATTTTTTTTGGCCCAGGTTAAACTAGCCGCAGCTCCAGCAAGAGCGGCAATAAAGATGTCGAAACCATTGATGCTAAATTTTTGAATCATTTCCATTTCGCTGGTCTTAAAAGAAAAAAGTGATCCAATTAACATTGAGGCGATAAGTGCTAAAATGGTAGTGATTAAAAAAATTCTGATTGCTCGCCAGGCTACTTTTCTATTTTTAATAACTATTGCTAAAGAAATGGATAGAATTGGAGATAACAAAGGAGCTACAAGCATGCCGCCAATAATTAGAATAACGCTATTTTTTAGTAGTCCTGCCATGGTGATGAAAATGGAAACAACTAAGAGAAAGTAGAACTCTGATTTTAAAGCAGAGCTGTCAATTAATTCTTTAAAAAAAGTGTTACGTTCAGACTTACTCAGAGTGAAGATGGCTTCAGAGTGGCGAGGTAGTAAGTGTTTAATTATTGCTAGCATAAGTTTATTTTAATTTTTTATCTTTAGTTTATTTTAGAATGTTTTGCAATAATATACAAACATTTGAAGTAATCTTTATAATTTTAAGAGGAGCCTATTTAAATTTTTTTATTTGTCCAATTTTCAAAAAAATGTTATTATACAATTAATATAATTTAATATTTATAAATGTTATGAAAAAAATTCTAAGTTTAACTTTATTGTTGGCGATGAGTTTAGCTGTTTTCACTTTTTTACCAGCGAGAGCAGAAGATGATATTAGTGTTGACGAGCAAGCAATCCCCGCGGTTATGTCTGTGCGGACAGATAACTCAAACATTTTAGAAAAAATTCCTTCGCCTGATCAATTAAAGTATTTTAAGGTGATGAAGAGGGAGAATGGGACCTTGTATGGTGTTCGCATACAAGCAAATGTTGCTGCTAATGAGACTAAAAATGAAAATAGTAATACTAGTCTTGGTGATAAAGTTTCAAACTTAGAAAAAATATTAGCGCCGCAATTTATTGGTTTATATGAGAAGATACAAAAGATTGGCACTTCTTTGTGGGGGGTAAAAAAAGGTGGCGTGGCCAGTAATACAAAAGATGCAGTAGTAAAAGTAAAAGAAGAAACGGTAAAAAATCAACGCTTAGTTACAGCCGACATGGTTGAATGTGTTTCTAATGCTATTAATACAAAAGATATAGCTATGATTGCTCTGACTAATGATAGTGCCGAGAAAATCGCAGCCACCATTAATGCTCGGGGGGCTTGTCAGAAGACATCGCTGGCCAGTGTTGACAATCAAGTTCAGAACTTAAAAGATTGTGTAGTTATTTTTCAAAAAGCTCATCAAGAGATTGTGACCGAATCTCGCCAGAAGCAAAAAGATATTTGGGCTGATTATCAAGTAGAGATGAAGGCTTGTGCCGCTTCCAGTTCGGTAATTGATGTTAACGCGGAATTAGTAATTGATGATGGTGGCAATAATGTGCTGGATTCTGTTTTAGATTAATTATTTTTTCTTTAATTTAAGGGCCCAGTTTGCCGGGCCTTTTGTTTTATTAATTTCTTTGTTATGATAGCTAAACTAATAAATTAATATTAAATTGCTTAGTAATTATATTTATCCATATGTCTGATTATAAACAAGAATCTTTAGAATTACATCGTCAACACCAAGGTAAAATTGGAACAGCTATTTCAGTGCCGATAAATGATAAGCATGATTTATCGCTGGCATATACTCCTGGTGTAGCTGCCGTTTGTTTAGCTATTGCTGCTGATAAGAGTGAAGCTCGTAATCTTAGCATCAAGGGCAGAACCATCGCTGTTATTAGTGATGGTAGTGCTGTTTTAGGACTTGGCAATATTGGTCCAGAAGCAGCTTTACCGGTTATGGAAGGCAAATGCGCTCTTTTTAAAAGCTTTGCTGGCGTTGATGCTTTCCCAATTTGTCTTGATACACAAGATCCAGAAGAAATTATCAAAACAATAAAATATTTAGCTCCTGTTTTTGGTGGAATTAATTTAGAAGATATTGCTGCTCCTCGTTGTTTTGAAATTGAACGTCGTTTACAGGCAGAATTAGATATTCCAGTCATGCATGATGATCAACACGGCACAGCCACCGTTGTTTTAGCCGCCTTAATTAACGCTTTAAAATTAAGAGAGAGTAGCAAAGATGAAGTGAAGGTTGTAGTTAGTGGTGCAGGTGCGGCTGGTAATGCAATTGTACGCTTATTGCTTGGTTATGGCGTTAAACATGTGTCTGTTTGTGATCGTCAGGGCTTATTGTATGCTGGTCGACCAGATTTAAGTGGTGAAAAGTTTGAATTAGCCAGTATCACCAATTTATCTAAACAGCAGGGAAGTTTGGTGGATGCTTTAGTAGGGGCTGATGTTTTTATTGGTGTATCTTCTGCTGGATTAGTAACGACAGAAATGGTAAAAAACATGGCTGAACGTCCTATTATTTTTGCTTTAGCTAATCCGAATCCTGAAATAATGCCTGATGAAGCGGAAGCGGCAGGAGCTTATGTGGTGGCAAGCGGACGTAGTGATTTTAAGAATCAAATTAATAACGTTTTAATTTTTCCTGGTGTTTTTCGAGGTGCGCTTGATAATAGAGTGCGTTTAATTACTGATGAAATGTTAGTAAAGGCGGCGGAAGCTTTAGCAGGCTTGGTAGATGATTTAAGTGTTGATAAGATTTTGCCCGATGCTTTTGATAAGCGCGTGGCCAATACGGTCGCCAACGCTATTAAATAGCTGATTAGCTCAAGTATTTACAAACGGCTCTAATTATGTTAGAGTCGTTTTATAATTAGTTCATTTTATTTTAACTAGCCAATAAAATTGGCACAAAAAAGCAGAAAAATGGAAGAAAAAGAAAAAAGAAGAACGGCCCGACTTATAAAAAAAGAACGGGAAAGAATTTGTAAATTAGAAAATGCTGCTAGGGCTATGGGTATGACTGGCATAATAAAACCCAGTCATGTTTTAAGGTTGCCAGGATTAAGGGATATTTTACACCCGAACGAAGAGGTACTAATTTTAATTCCAACGGTTAAAGTGTTTGAAGATAAGGATGTACCATTGGTCTTAATTGATATTATTGTTAGAGGCAAAATTACAACCATTGATTTGGCCAAGCTCGATCTTAGTAAAAAAAATCAAAATATCTTGATTGACTCAGGTGTTTTGCCTAAGAGGTATTTTTCCAGAATTAGAAACAATGCCTCAGAAACTATGCAGGGCGATTATAGCGATCCCGGAATGCTGGACTATGAAGTAGAATATATTCCTACTTCAACCCCTAATTAACATAAGGGATTAAACAAAACAAAAGGAGTTCATTTTATTGAATTCCTTTTTTTATAGTAATAATTTTTTATTTATTCAATGCAGCAGTCAACCACTTTACGTACTAAGTCGCCGAGTTTAGCAGCAAAACCTTTTTTTTCTTGGTCATGTTTATTTAAAGCCTTGTCATCAATCTTTTTTAAATCGCTGGAATCGATGATTTTCATATTAATCCCCCAGAAAAGAGAGTAGAGCTCGTAGGCTTTTTTAAATAAGTCATAGGCCTCATCCTTTTTGTTTTGACTTAGCTGTTTGGTGCCTACTTCCATTAGTCGATAGCTAGCGGCCAGCAAATGTTTGGAAATACACCAGACTTCGCCTTCGTAGTCTTTAATAATTTTCTTTAAGAGTTCTTTGCGCATTTCCCGAACTTCATTGATAAGATCATAGTATTCATTTTTTCCAGTTTTAGATCCAGTAAAAAATAAGTGCTCTTCAATGCCAACTAAATTCATAATAGCAATAGTCAAATCTTGGTCAGAAGAAAGATCCATCTTTTCTTGTTTCTTAATGGAATCAGCTTTATCAATAAACTCTTGTAAACTTTTAATTGGATTATTATTTATATCCATAAATTTATTTAGTTAAGAAGTAGAAAATAAAAGAAAGAATTGCAAGAGCCCCGACCGGGATAGCTACTTTTTCAAAGGGGAAATGGGCGCGACCGCCATTTCTCTGCTTAATTATTTCATAAAAGCGAACAGCTAAAGGAAATACAATACCACCAACAACAACGCCTAATAATAATTTATCTAAACCGAATAATTTATTAAAAGGATTACCAATAAATCCTTTTTTGTACAAAGGCCAAATAACCATTAGGTAGTAGGCTAGAAAAATAAGATAATCACGAATTTGTTGGTATTTGTTTAGCCATTGTTTTTTTTGGACGTAATTTATTGTCCAAACGCTCATGCCGATAAGTAGTCCGCCAATCCAAACACCAGCAATACTGTCATCAATACCGAGATATTCAGATAGACCCAAACCTGCGCCAACAGCTACGATACAAACTGGACAAACTGCTTGAGCGGGGATTGCTTTTAAGAGAAATAGAGAAGTTGCACTAAGTATATATTTTCTTTGCATAATTATATATTAAAGTCTTGTTAACAAGTTCAATAATTTTAAGACTTAAAGAAATCAATAATATCCTTATCTCCCATTAAACAATTTTTGCCTGTCCAGAGAAATGGAACACCGAGATTATTAGTGTTATAACCGCAATCTTTAGCTATTTGTATTAATTTGGCGCTATTCTTTTGATTATCGGATATTTCTAATTCAATAAAGCTGTATTTTTCTTTAATTTGATTATCATTAATATATTGTTCAATATTTTGACAATGAGGACAAGACAAACTATAGAATAAAATCATTTCAGGATTCTTAACTTTTGCATTGTTGTTATTATTTTGGCGATTAAAGAGGACTAGGGTGATAGTGGCAATAAGGGCAACAATTACCGCAATAGCAGTTATTCGTGTTTTATTTTTATCCATATAATTTGATTTTTTTATTAACAATATTCAATTATATTTTTATTCTAACATAAAAATAAGCCAGACGGTGAATTTGTCAGTGGATTTTTATTAGTTATGGTTTTTTACTTTTTCAGCAACTTCTTTGATAAAATTTTCACGACTGATTTCTCTGGTTTCCTGGGCGCCGCGATCACGTATGGTTAAATTAGCGGCATTTGCTTCTTTGTCACCAATAACGAGCATGTAAGGAACTTTTTCATTAACAGCTTTACGTATTTTATTGCCAACTGTTTCATTGTTATCATCAAGTTCGACTCGGATATCTGCAGCCATTAATTCCTCGGCTAGTTGACGACAGGCAGGGATATGGGTTTCAGCCACGGAAATAAGTTTAACTTGTACGGGTGAGAGCCAGACGGGAAACGCTCCGGCATAGTGTTCAATTAATAAGCCAATAAAGCGCTCATAAGAACCAAATAAGGCTCGATGTAACATGTATGGTCTCTCTTTTTCACTTTTATTATTGGTGAACTCTAAATTAAATCTTTCTGGTAAATTAAAATCAAATTGTAGAGTGGAGCATTGCCATTCTCTCCCTAAAGCATCTTTAATTTTAAAATCTAATTTTGGCCCATAGAAAGCTGCTCCTCCTTCATCTTTCTGAAAATCAAGTTTTTTATCAATGGCTACTTTTTCTAAAACTTTTTCAGTGAAATTCCAACCCTCATCTGCGCCAATATTTTTTCCCTTTTCTTGTCCACGTATAGATAGATAGACTTTAATGTCATTTAAATTAAAACCAAAAGATTTATAAATAAATAATATAAAATCAATAACTTTTCCTAATTCATATTCAACTTGATCTGGACGACAAATAATATGAGCATCATCTTGAGTGAACCCACGCACACGAGTTAAACCGGACAATTCGCCTTTCTTCTCAAAACGGTATACAGTGCCACATTCTGCCCAACGTACAGGTAGGTCGCGGTATGATTTAGGGTTATTTTTAAAAATCTGAATATGAAATGGGCAATTCATTGGCTTGAGCAGATATGATTCCGGCTCTTTAGCTTTTTCATTATTCTGGCTAGCAGATAAACTTTGCCCAGCTTCAATGGCGGGATACATGCTGTCATTATAAAAGCCCCAATGACCAGATGTTTCCCATAAAGCTTTATTACCAATGTGGGGAGTTCTGACTAAATCATATCCATTTTTGGCATGTTCTTTATACCAAAAATCTTCAATTATTCTCCATAACATTGCTCCTTTTGGGTGCCATAAAGGCAAACCTAAGCCAACCATCTCATCGATATGAAATAAATCTAATTCTTTGCCTAGTTTGCGATGATCACGTTTTTCCGCTTCAATCATCATTTTTAAATAATCATCTAATTCTTCTTTGGTATCAAAAGCGAGTCCATAGATACGGGTTAACATGGTATTTTTTTCATCGCCGCGCCAATAGGCTCCGGCGAGTTTATCTAATTTAAAACTGCCAGCTTTAATTTCTTTAGTATTGGCAACATGAGGTCCGCGACAGAGATCAGTGAATTCTCCAACTGTATAGAATCTCAACATAGTTTCACCTTGTTCCTTTAAATCGCTAATCAATTCTTCTTTGTAAGGGTCTTGTTCCGCTTTCGCCCAAGCGAGGGAATCAGTGATGTTTTTTTCGCTACGCTTAAACTCAAGATTTTGTTTAACTAGGTGATTCATTTTTTTCTCAATACTTTTTAGTTCGGCATCACTAATACTTTCACCTTTAAAGTCAATGTCATAGTAGAAGCCATTGTCAATGGCTGGTCCAATAGCCAGTTGGGCTTGTGGCCAAAGTTCTTTAACGGCTGCCGCCATGATGTGAGCCAAAGAATGGCGTTTAGTTTCTATGTTGCTCATATAGTTAAATAGTTAATTAAATAATTTTTTAATTTATAATTAATTTTAAAAAAAGTCCCCTCCTAGTAAAAACAGCTTGTCTGTCTTTACTGGGACGGGACTATTAGTCTCGCGGTTCCACCCAGCTTCTCTCGTTATGGGAGCACTTTCATTTTGTTTATTTTCTTTGGGCCAACTTATTAATCATTAGATTATTTCAGTGGGCGATATTCATCTCAAGCTTGGTAGACTTGACAATCAGAAAACTATTTATAGTTTATCTTAATTATAAATTTTTGTAAATACGTCTCATTTTTCATGTATAAGTGTTGGAATTAAATGCTTTGAGCAACTACAACTACAATAATTGTACCCGCGCCTGCTTGTTTGAGGGCTAAGGCGGCGTCATGAGCAGTAGCACCAGTTGTAAAGATGTCATCTACCAGAATAATTGTTTGTTTTTGTAAATTTTTATCAGAGGAGTATAAAAATATTTTCTTTTGTTTTAGGCGTGAATGATATTTTAATTGAGCGCTAGGTTTTTGGTATGACCTGCGCTGTAAATTAGTATTAATTTGCCAATTACAAATTTCAGATACACCTTGAGCAATTAGTAGCGATTGGTTAAAGCCACGTTCACGTTCACGTTTCTTATGCAGAGGCATGGCAATGATGGTTGGACTGATTAATTTCTGTGTTGGATTAGTTGATTGATATATGCGCCATTCTGTTAATAATTTGCGACCGAGCATTCTGCCAAGAATTAAGCCTAAAGGGCGTAGACCTTGAAATTTTAGAGCTTTTAGAGCAATTTTTAAATACGTGTACTCATAAGAACTGTAGGCAAAAACTCCATCAATTGGGTAATCGATATTATTTTGACGACAATTATTACAGATTAATCCCAGGGTTGATTTTTGGCCACAGAAAGAACAGCGAGGAGTAGATTGTTTAATACTTGCTCGGCAGGCTGGACAAAAGGTATTGCCTGCCTGTTTGCAGATTAAACAGTATTCAGGAAATAAGTAGTTTTCAATTTTAGTTAAAATATTTTTAAATTTTAAAGGCATAAAGAAAAATAAAAAACCGGCTTTAAGCGCCGGTTTTTTGTAAATTAGCTGTTTAATTTATTTTAATTGAATACTGTAAATTTTACCAGTAGTTTTATCGGTAAAATAAAGCACTGTTTGTTCAGAGGCAACCATGATACTGGAAATATTACTGGCATTCTCTGGAATGGCGATTAATTTTTTACTACCAGTAGTGGTGTCAATTTTATATAGGATGTCCGTGGTTGTATCTGCTAACTCTGGGAAGAGTCCGGATCCTTCAGGTAGATTTACAGGAACAGCACAATATACCTCGGTGTTAGTTGCAAAGCTGCATTTACTAGCCCAGGTACTTAAGCCAAGATTAGTACGATTTTGACCAATGTTGTCACCCTGCGCATTAACAATCCAAAGCGATGGATTCATGTTATTGTCGCTACTGTAAACACTGTAGAGGAGTTTGTCGCCAGTATCTGACCATTGTGGTTCAAAGCCGCGACCATTAATAATAGTTGATTTAAAATTTTCTCCGTTTAAGCCGACAAAAAATACTTCTTGACGATTAAAATCTATGCCACGGGTATACATGGCGGCTGCTTGGTTATTTGGGGACCAGATAGGATAGACATCATCGGCATTATTGCCAATAGCACTTAAAGAAATTGCTTTAGACCCATCAGCATTGGCAGTAATTAGATAACGGTTTTCAACGTCATAGCCCATACTTTTAGCGGTAATGTTGTTACCATTAGGTGAGAAAGAAAAATCTTCCCAGTGGCTAGGTAGCGTAACTTGTTTTGCTGTGCTGAAATTATAGTTTATTTTTGATCCATCTGGATAAGTTAAAATAACTTGATTGCCATCTGTTGACCAAGTAACATCCTGAACTTGATGAAAGACCTTGTCACTTAAAGTAACTAATTGGCCATTACTGTCTAATTTGTAGAATTTGCCATCCTTGGGATTGTAGTAACGTAATTGATTATTGCTGCTCATTATTGGATTAAGAACTGGATCTTTAGTTAAGGTACTAACTTTAGTAATGCCTCCAACAGCTAAGTTGCTCGCTTCATTGCCATTAGGACGAGTAAGATTAGGATTGTTGATTTGTCCACTGGGGCCAATATTGTCGCCTGTATCTAGACGGCCATCACCAGAACTAGTAGAAAATCCAGGTTGACCAGAGTCAGAGAGACTGAGCCCTCCGATATTTTTAGTGCTGTCTGTAAATATTAGATTATCTTGAGTTGGCGAACTAAAAAAAGTGCGCCATAATAAGTATCCTAATAGGCAAACAAAAGCTAGAAAAATAATAAGTATAATAATTTTTTTGTATTTGCTAAAGAATCCCATACATTATTTTTTATTTGTAAATTTTATGCTATACTAGAGATAGTTCTGAATGGTCTTTTTGAACTAATTTTTTTGATTTTTTTCTTGCTCTCTCCTACCAAATATTATATACTAGAAACAAGGATATTACAATTTAATTTGAATTTGGTGGGGCGTAATTTTATTTACTATGGGATTATTTTCTTCAGGCGACGACAATTTATTTCTAGGGGTTGATATTGGTGACTCATCTTTAAAAATGGTTGAGCTTCGCAAAAAAAATAAAAAAATATATTTATCTAATTACGCTTTTAGCGAGAATGTTAAGGGTATAAATTTTACTAAAATTGAAGATACAAAGTATCTGGCACAAGCAATTTTGAAGGTTAAAGCTGAAGCGGGTATTAAGGCGCGTCGGGTGACCGCTTCTTTGCCAACTTTTTCTGTTTTTTCTTCAATTATTAATTTGCCTGCAGTTGACAGTAAAAATATGGATGCATCTGTAGCAGAAGAAGCAAAAAAAGTAATTCCACTCCCCCCTGAAGAAATGATTTTAGATTGGAAGTTGGTGCCTGATAGTGGGTCTTCTAAAAATAAAGAAAATAGTCGCGTTTTTTTGACCGGTTCGCCTAAAAAATTAGTTCGTCATTATATTGACATTTTTCGTTTAGCTAAATTGGAACTAGCCAGCCTAGAGACAGAAACTTTTTCTTTAGTGCGAGCTTTGATGGGCAACGATTTATCAACAGTGATGATTGTAGAGATTGGCGCTAACAGTACTGATCTTTCCATTGTTCAAGAAAGTATTCCGGTTTTAAACCGTAGCTTAGAGGTTTGTGGTAGCACCGTAACTGCGGCTTTAGCAGAGAAATTAGGTTTAAGTTTTTCTCAAGCGGAACAATTCAAGTTTGATTTAGGAGCTTCTTTATCGGATAATTCTAAAGAAGATTTATCACAATTAATGATTAAAACTTTAGCTCCAGTTATTCATGAGATTGAATACATGCGTGATTTTTTTCAGAAAAATTCTAATGGTGGCGCAATTGAGAAGATTATTTTGTCTGGTGGCGGTGCTTTATTAATGAATTTATCCGAATATCTTTCTCGGCATTTAAATATCCAAGTTATTATTGGCGATCCCTTTAATCGTATCTCTTATCCCCAGGAAATGAAATCAATTATTTCTGAGCTTGGGCCAAAATTAGCCGTGGCCGTTGGCTTAGCTTTAAGAGAAATAAATTAATTACATTTTGTGTTTAATTTGAAAATAAAAAAGAATAAAACATCTGTAGCTGCTAGGCCGAACTTATCGCAGAATCCAAAAATCCTTGAAGTCAACCTGATAAAAAATGAAATGAGGGTTGATTTTGATTGGAATCAACACCTAAGTACTCTTTTGTTTTCCGTTATCGTCACTGCTTTATTTGTAGCTGAAATTTATTTTGGTTTAAATTGGTGGGCTGAATATGAAAATAATCGAGTGATTGCTTCAGAATTAAAATACAGACAAGTGTCCACTGATATTGTTACGCTTAGAACTGAGTCTGATCAAATTTTAGCTTTTAAAGAAAAGGTTGATGCTGCTAGTTCGCTGTTGGATAATCATATTTATTGGACAAATTTTTTAGATTGGTTAGAGAAAAATACTTTAAGTACGGTTACTTATTCTGGCTTCTCGGGTAAAAGTGACGGTATTTATGATTTAACTGCCAGCGCTAATACTTTTCGTGAAGTTAGTTGGCAGACTAGGGCTTTTTTGGCTGATTCTTCTGTTATTTCTGTTAATGTTAATGAAGCTAGCATGCAAGCTGGAGATGATGTTACTGAAGATGCGGGAATAGCTAAGGTTAATTTTAATTTAAGTTTAAAAGTTGATCCTAAATTGTTTAAGGCGAATTTAAAATAAATAAATGTCATCACTTACGACACAAAAAAATAAAGCCAGTGATTTTAATACGACTTTGAGTGCTAATTTTAATTTGATTATTGTTTTTGTGGTACTGTTTTTATTGTTTGTCTCCTATTTAACAATTATTCGACCAAAATTTAAAGACACTTTAGTTGCTATTAAAAATAATATTGATCAACAAGAAAAGCTTTATCAAAATCAGCGTCAGAAGCTTGTTAATTTACAGGCCGCAGTTGCTCTTTATCAAAAAATTGGCGCTGAAAATATTGAGAAGGTTAATGGCATTTTACCCGATGAATATGCTAAGGAAAAGTTGTTTGGCGAACTAGAAGACTTACTTTCACAAAAAGGCTTAATGCTTAATAGCCTAAGACTAAGTAAAGACAGTGAAGGTGAAGATGATGGTCCCTTGGTCTCTCGAGATGCAGGCCTTAAAAACGTTGGTGTTATTAGAGCGGAAATGTCCCTGTCTTCAGTTGATTATGTTGCTCTGAAAAACCTCCTCCCTTTATTGGAAAAACAATTACAACTAATTGATATTGAATCGCTTGATTTTAGTCCAAGCGAGAAAACAGTAAATTTAGTTTGTTATACTTATTATTTTAAATAATTTCTGCCCATGTCTTTTAATCGCAGCTCAAGTATATATTTGCTCATTGCTCTACTTATTATAGTTGGTGTTTTTGTTTTTGCTTTAAAGAATAATCTTTTATCTTATTTAAGCATGCAAGTTTTTGGTTCTAGCGAACTCGTGCAAGAAATGCCTTTGCAGGCCGACCCGGACACCGTTATTAATTTACAGGTTCTCGATAATAATCAATTTAAAGATTTATATAATCAAGTTTTATATTTTGATTTTAATTATGTTGGCAGGCCACTTATAAATAAGAACGCTCAAGCGGATGTGAGAACTCCTACTTGGTCGCCTGTCTATCTCGGTAATGCTAACCCCTTTTTTGTGTTAGTAGAACGACCAGTTGATAAACAATAAGTAATTACTATGGATAAACAGGAAGAATTAATTAGAGTCTTACAGGAAAAGAAATTTATTAATTCCGAACAAGCCTCGTCTCTAATCACTTCCGCGGCTGCTGCTAAAATGGAGTTGTCTGATTTTTTATTGAGTAATAGGATAGTTGGCGAAGAACAATTAACAGAAGCCAGGGCAGAAGTTTATAATTTACTTTATTATTTACATGCTGATGAGAATATACCTGAGGAAGTTTTAAATTTTTTACCAGAAGAAATTGCTCATACTTATAAAATCGTTTGCTTCGCCCGTGAAAATAAAATTTTGAAAATAGGTTTAGTGGAACCAAACTTGAAGGCGATGGAGGCGGTTAATTTTTTGGCACTTGATGAAAATTTATCAATTAAGTATTATTTGATTTCTGCTTCAAGTTGGGAGAGAATTTTTAAGCAATATCAAAAGATTGAAGAAGAAATTTCTAGTGCTTTGGAAGTTAAGGCTCAGGAGGAAGGTGATGATCTTATTTCTATTAACACCGAAGAAAACGCTTTAGTTGATGATAAAGATATTAACAGTGCTCCAGTTTCACGTATTGTTTCTGTGATTATTCGTCATGCAGTTGAGGCTCATGCTAGTGATATTCATATTGAACCATATGATAAGGAGAGTCGTGTTCGTTATCGTATTGATGGTATTTTACACACTTCTTTAACTTTGCCTAAAACAATTCATAACGCCATTATTGCTCGTATTAAAGTTTTGGCTAAATTAAAATTAGATGAAACCCGTATTCCACAGGATGGTCGTATTCGTTTATTAGTGAATGGACGTCCAATTGATTTTCGTATTTCCACTTTACCTTTGTCTGGCCATGAGAAAGTGGTTATGCGTATTTTAGATAATACTAAAGGTGCGCCAAATCTAGAAGACCTTGGTTTTAATGTTAATTCTTTACGTGTTATCACAAATGCCATCAAGAAAACTAGTGGTATCATTCTTGTTACTGGTCCAACCGGTTCTGGTAAAACCACCACCTTGTATGCTTTGCTTGGCATCCTAAATAAAGACGGAGTTAATATTTCTACCCTTGAAGATCCAATTGAATATGAAATGAAGGGTGTTAACCAATCACAAGTAAGGCCTCAGGTTGGGTTTACTTTTGCCAATGGTCTCCGTTCTTTATTGCGTCAAGATCCTAACATTATTATGGTCGGTGAAGTCCGTGACGAAGAAACAGCAGAATTATCTATTCATGCTTCTTTAACGGGACATTTAGTTATCTCAACTTTACATACGAATGATGCTATTGGCGCGGTTTTCCGTTTATTGGATATGAAAATTGAACGTTTTCTTTTAGCCTCAACTTTGAAAACCGTCGTTGCTCAACGTTTAGCTCGTCGTTTATGCGAAAAATGTAAGAAAGAGTTAGTTTTGCCAAAATCGGAATTAGATGCTTTAGCTGCAGATTTAAAAGAAGTCCCGGAGAGCATCTTAAAAGAAGAATTACCTGGTTTAGTGAATCTTGACGATTTAAGTGCTTATAAATTTTATCAGCCAGTTGGCTGTAGTCATTGTGGAAACACCGGATTTACTGGTCGTGTAGCCGTTTCCGAAGTAATTGATATTAATGAAAATCTAAAAAATATTATTAATGAAAATGACGAGAAATTTAACCTTGAGGCCGTTAAAAAGAGTCAAGATTTTATTTCTATTAAGCAAGATGGCGCAATTAAGGTCTTAAAGGGTCTAACGACAATGGAAGAAATCTTGCGTGTTATTGAAAGTTAATCTGTTAAAAGATTTAGTAATTGTTGAATTTCGAATTAATTTATTCTTATGCCAATTTTTAAATACAAAGCTAAAAATAATAGCACTGGTCGTACTAAATCAGAAATGACGGTAGCTCTTTCTGATTCTGAATTAATTTCTAGTTTACGAAAACGTGATTATAATGTTGTTACCATTACTGATATTAGTGGTAGCTTTGAAGCAAAATTAAATTTATTAATTAATCAAATTAAAGTTAAGGATTTAGTTATTTTTTCTCGTCAGTTTTCGGTTATGATTGCTGCTAGTATGCCCGTTGTGGAATCATTATTAATTTTAATTGATCAAACTAATAATTTTTCTCTAAAAAACATGATTGCTGATATTTCTCTTGAGGTTGATAGTGGATCCCTGTTGTCTGATGCTTTTGCTCGTCGCCCAAGCGTTTTTTCTGATTTTTTTGTTAATATTATTAAGAGCGGAGAAACTTCTGGTAAGTTAGACGAGGTTTTGACTTATTTAGCAGATGAAATGGAAAAAAGTTACGACATGGCCTCAAAAATTAAAGGAGCCATGATTTACCCATCTTTTATTTTAGTAGCACTTGCTGGTGTTGGTGTAATGTTAATGGTTTATGTTATTCCTAATTTAACTGCCATGTTAACAGAAACTGGCATGAAATTACCACTGTCCACAAGAATTATTATTTCTATTTCTACTTTTATGCGTGATTACATGATTTTAATTACGCTGGTTTTAATTGGATTGATAATGGGTGGACGTTATTATTTAAAAACGCCTATGGGTAAGAGACAGTTAGATGCTATTAAATTACGTATGCCTATTTTTGGTCGCTTGTTTAAATATATTTACTTGATGCGTTTTACACGTTCACTTTCCACTCTTTTGAAGGGTGGTGTAACCATTACTCGTTCTTTAGAAATCACTGCAAATGTTGTAGGTAATGTTATTTATTATGAATTAATTCTCCAAACACTAAAATCAATTAATGATGGTAATTCACTTGCTAGCGTTTTAGAGACTAGTGATGATGTGCCAAAAATGGTGCCACAGATGATTAGTATTGGTGAGCGCACCGGTCAGCTAGATACAGTTCTTGATAAGATTACAGACTTCTACTCACGTGAAGCTGCCGCTATGTTAGCTAACTTAAGCGCTTTAATGGAGCCAATGATTATGGTTATTATGGGTTTAGGCGTTGGTGTAATGGTGGCAGCTATTTTAATGCCAATGTATAATATGGCTAGTCAATTCTAATTATTTGTTATTTTTGTATAAAAAAACTTGTCTCCTTTTTTCTTTTGTGCTAAAATATTAATAATTAAAATTTATTTTCTGTGTTATAATATAGTTGTTTATTTATTTCTTGTTTTTTTAGGTTGTGCTATTTTGCCCATATAAATACTTGTTCCTCTTTTTCTTTTATGCTAATATATTTATATTATTGTAGATAAGTTTATTAGTAATAAAATCAATTAATTATATATTGCATCAGTCGCTGTTTAGGCGGCCGCTAAATTCAAAATTTATGAATAAAAAAGGCTTTACTTTAATTGAGTTGCTGGTAGTAATTGCCATCATCGGCTTGCTCTCTACTCTCTCTGTTTTAGCTTTAAACAGTGCTCGTGCTCGATCTCGTGACGCTAAGCGTATTACTGACGTTAAGCAAATACAGACAGCTTTAGAGATGTATTATAGTGAGGCTGGCCAATATCCAGCAACTCTTGGCACAAGTATCTCTACTGGTACAAGTATTTATATGATGAAGGTTCCAACTGCTCCGCTTCCGGTTGATGGCAGTTGTGATGGAACTCAAAACACTTATACTTATGCTTATGTTGGTACTGCTGGTGCAGCTAGTGGTTCATATACTTTGACCTATTGTCTAGGAGCTGCAACTGGCGGTGTGGCCGCTGGCGTTAATACTGCTACTCCAGCTGGTATTACTAGTCAATAATTTATAGCTTGATTTTACCTGATTTAAGCCCTCCTCTTTAAAAGAGGAGGGCTTTTTGTTTGCGTCTATGGCTTATGCTATAATAGAAAAATGAACTGGCAATTAAAAGAAAATTTAAATGAGTTTGAGTGGGAAGATGCCTTAAGCTCTTTGCCTGATGGAGCAGAGGCTTTGCAGTCTTCTTTGTGGTGTCGCTTGATTTTGCGCGAGGGAGCTTATTGTCATCGTCTAGCTTGGCAAAATAATAACAAGATTGTAGCTTTAGCTCAGGTAATAGAGATAAATAAATTTGGTTTTAAGTTTTTCTACATTCCGCGAGGGCCGCTCACTTTAACAGCTTCTGCTGGTGTTTTAGAATGGCAGCAGGTTAAAAAAGATTTAATTGCTTTGGCTAAAAAAAATAAAACCGTTAGTCTTATTTTTGAGCCAGAAAATTGGCCCTTATCTAATGATATTTTTGGTAAAAAAATAAAATCAATTCAACCTGAAAAAAGTTTATTTTTAAATTTAAATTTAAGTGAGGAGGAGTTATTGAAAGCAATGCATCATAAAACTCGCTATAATATTCGTTTAGCGAAAAAAAGGGGAGTGGAAATAGTATTAGGTAAAATTGAAGATTTGAAGTTATTTTGGAAATTATTACAGTCTACTACGGCTCGCGATGGTTTTCGAGGGCACAGCTTGTCTCACTATAGAAACTTATTAGAGCAGGGAGCACCGAATATTGAATTGTGGCTGGCAAAAAAAGAAGATAAAGTGTTGGCGGCCGGCATATTTTCTTTTTATCAAGGACGATCAGTTTATTTGCATGGGGCTTCTGCCAATTTTGGTCGACAGTATATGGCTCCTTATTTATTGCAGTGGCAAATGATTAGACGGGCGCGAGAAAATGATTGTCGCTTCTATGATTTTTATGGAATTGATGAAAAAAAATGGCCTGGAGTAACTCGTTTTAAGTTAGGGTTTGGCGGAGAAGAGCGAAATTATCCTGGCACTTATCTTATTATTATTAAACCATTTGCTTACTATTTATATAAAGTTTTGTCTTCTATTAAGCACCATTTGAGATTATTTTTTAAATAATTATATGTTTGCACTTGATATAGTTAATTTTACTCAGCAAAAGGTATCGTTAAAATTATTAACTGACGTTGCCACTTATACGGCAAGTCGTCTGAAGTTATCAGGCGAGCTGTCGCTTGTTTTGGCTGGCGATAAGCGTTTGCACACTTTAAATAAAGAGTTTCGCTCTTATAATAAGACAACTGATGTGCTTACTTTTCCTGCCCCAAAAGAAATAAGAAATGCTTTGGGTGAGATATTTATTAATTTAAATGATTGCCGGCGCTCCCGTAAGTATCTGGTAGTTTTTCAGAAAAAAAAATCCTTTACTTATATTTTAGTTTTTTTACTTATTCATGGTTTATTGCATTTAGCTGGTGATAATGATGAAACAGAAAAAGAGCGTTTGCAAATGGTGGCTAAGGGTGAAAAAATAATGCAGGAATTATTTAAAAATGATATAATTAAGGAAAATTTGTAATCTATGCGCTTAAAGTATTGGATATTTTTGTTATTACCATTGACTTCTTTGTTGTTGCCGTCTTTTTTTAATTCTGCTGAGGCAGCTGACTCAGATAATATTCGTGGTCGGGCTTATAATTCTACCTATGGTTATATTAGTTTTAATTGCCTTGATGATGATATGGCGGGCAGCTTTCCTTTTACTTTCCCGTTCTTTTTTAATATTCCCGCTTGTGATTTCTCTCAGCATGGTGTTAATTTAAGTATTGACAATAATTTTTCAGGTATGGCTTGGAATCCGTCATTAGGCTTTATTAATTTTTCTTCCGCTAGTACTCCGCCGGATAATTATGATTTTAATAGTCATTGTGCGGCTGTTTGTAATGCCAGTAATAGTTGCACGGCTTGTTATAATGAGGGCGACCAACGTATTTATGGTTGGGGGCAAGTTATTAACGGGGGGGATTGGATAGAACTAAATGGTGGTAGTCCGCCAACAACCATGACAAATTATACTAATCCTCAGCCTGGAATTTTTTCTGGATATACTTCCAGTACTTTTGGGGATATTAGTTTTAATTGCACTAATGATTCAAGTTGTTTTTCGGATAATTATTATGTGTGGTTATGGAAGCTAGAGTTAAAAGAAATGTCTGCTCCGAACTGGAGTTTTAGTGATGCTTGTAGCACTGTTGCTCGCAAGGCGGTATTTAAATGGCTGCGGCGAGGCGGAATTCAAAGTGCTTATCGAATAATTATTAATACGAGTAATAGCACCTCAAGTCCAGTTTTTGATTCTGGTAAAATTTCAGGTACAGCCGCTCAAATTACTTGTCCTGGCACATGGTGTGACTTTACGCCAAACTACGACACAACATATTATTGGTGGTTACAACTATGGAATGAAAATGATGAAGCTACAGAATTTTTTCAATTTGATACTAATTTGACTGGCGTGTTAACTGATAATGTGGCCGCTAATAATGCTGCTAGTTCAAACCCTAACTTAACTTTCACTACTTATAAGCATGAATTTCCATCTCCATTTTTTACTTGGGATCCGCTTGATATCTTAGTTGGTTCTAGTACTGCCTTTATTAGCGATTCTCATTATTATAGTACTGCCTCACCTGATAGCAATGCGCAGTTATGCGTTGACGGGATTTGTAATTTTAGCTGGTCAGCTAGTGATGCAACGGCTATTATTGATAGCTTGACAACAGCTACAACCAGTATAACATTTGCCAATAATTTGCCTCAATCAGTTTCTTTAACTGTCACTGATCCGGATTTTTATACTTGCTCAACCTCTTCACCAGTTTTATCAATTAACTATAACTTACCAATTTGGAAAGAGGTTAAATCACAATAAATAATTTAAAATCATTGAATTTTGAACCTTGAATTATGACACTGAAAGCCTTAAAGACAAATAAATATTATTTTAATAAGCCCGCTTTTAGTTTAATTGAAATTATGGCGGTTATTATGATTGTGTCTCTTGGCCTGGTGGGTACAGTGAATTTAGCCGTACAAAATATTAAAGCTCAGACTTTAAATGAAGATAATCTAATTGCCTATCAACTCGCACAGGAAGCCTTAGAATTAGCACGTCAAATCAGAGATACAAATTGGATGTTGGGTAATAATTGGTTAGAGTCTTTAACTCCTGGACGATATTGTGTTGATTATCGTAATGTTGAGATACTTTCCATTAATGCTGTTAATGATTGCCCCTTATCTCGTGATGGTAATAATTTTTATTTTAGTCCCAGTATTGATGATATTGCTGATTCAGTGCCAAGTAATTTTTCGCGCATGATTGAGATTGGGTCGGGCACGTCTAGTGTTCCAGTTTTAGCAACAGTTAGTTGGATAAGTCGTAATGGCGGTATACAAAATTATACTGTTGCAACAATGTTTTATGATTGGTATTAGTAAATATTGTATGAAAAATACAGATAACAAAAAGGGATTTTCTTTGATTGAACTAGTAATTAGTGTGAGCATTATTTCGCTTTTAGCTACTATTTTTTTAGCTAACTATCATAATATTAACCAGCGCACAGATTTAGCCATGACTGCACAAACCTTGGTGAGTGATATTCGTTTTGCTCAATCAAATGCTCTTGGTTTAATAAAATATGGCGAGGAGATTCCCGGGGGAGGTTGGGGCATTTTTATATCTGCCAACCCTGAAGATAGACAATATATTATATTTGCCGACACAGATAGCAATCGAGAAGTTTCCTTTAATGAAGATGAGCTAAGCTTTGGTGCTAGAACAGTAGTTCTGCCTGAGAAAATTTCAATTGATGAGATTTATTTAGATAGTGGCACTGTAGTTTCTGATGTAAATATTGTTTTTTTGCCACCCGATCCTGTAACTTATATAATAACGCAATTTGGAGATACCTCGGCTATCAATATTCGTTTAAAAGAGTCTATTAACAATACTACTAAAACGGTAAGAGTTAATTTTCTTGGCCTAGTGGAAGTGATTGATTAATATGAAAAAAAACAGTTACAATTTTAAATATAATAAGCCGGGGATAACTTTAATTGAAGTTATTGTATCCACAGCTCTGTTTGTGGTTATTATGCTTGCAATGACACAGATTTTTAAAATGATGTTTGATTATCAACGGCAGGCAATAGCGACACAGAATGTTCAAGAAAATATGAAATATTTCTTTGAAGTTATTTCTAAAGAAATGAGAACGGCAATTAGAGCGGGTGGCGGTTGTGATCATTTACCAGCAAATGCAAGATTTAATGTGACTGAAGGAACGTATGGGGATATTTTATATCTTAAAAATTATCACGATGAATGTGTCACTTATTCTCTGGCGGACGATAACGGAGTGATTCGTTTTAAAGTGGAAAGGGGCGATGATTCTGATTATATTTCTCCTTCAAAAATAGATATTAGCGATTTAAGTTTTATCGTTAACGAAGATGTTGGTAATCAAGCTTTTATTACTGTTAATATGGGCGCACACTCGGTAGGCAGAGAAGCACAATACTCGCAAATGTATTTACAAACGACTATTACTTCTCGTTATTATCGCGCTAATTAATATGAAAATGAAAAAAATAGGCCAACAGAAAGGTAGTGCTTTAATGCTAACATTGTTTATTTTAAGCGCGGTAATGCTAATTGTGATGGGTGGCGCTGCAACTATTACTGCTGGTTTAAAAGCTGGTCGCATGCAAGCACATTCTACAAGAGCATATTTTGCGGCTGAAGCAGGCGCGGAGAGGCTTTTGTATGAAGTAAGAAAAGAAGGAGCTTTTACTGACACGAGTCATGTGGGTGAAGAAAATATTTTTGGTACCACTATTTTGACAACTGGAGCTGAATATACAGTTAATTATGACTCTTTCCCACCTTTTGTTTTTACCAGTATTGGTAGTTTTCTAGAAACTCAAAGGAGTGTGGAATTAAATTTTTAAAATATTATTTAAAAAAGATAAAATGCCTTGTAGTTGAGGCGTTTTTTTATTGCTGATAATTGATAAATTTT
>JAFGTW010000001.1 GCA_016938835.1 Patescibacteria group bacterium | reverse complement strand
TAGCGCACGCGTCTTATCATTGGGTTGAGGTAACTACACGGCAGTATTTATCTAATAAATCATTGAAATTAGAGATATTTACTATTGGTATAGTCAGTTTTTTCATTGGCGCATTTGGGGTTAGTGTAAAGTTTGTTGAGTTTAATAATAGATTGCCGCACGCTGTTAATGTTGCGGCGGCAGAAGCTA
The DNA here is from genome assembly GCA_016938835.1 of Patescibacteria group bacterium. Classification (GTDB taxonomy): domain Bacteria; phylum Patescibacteriota; class Patescibacteriia; order Patescibacteriales; family UBA12465. The sequence goes on along the minus strand of JAFGTW010000001.1, from coordinate 1,463 downwards.
ATAACTTTTTTAAAAAAAGAGATGAATGCTTTAGGAGCCTAGATGTAGGCACAAACCCACCCGGGTGTGTTGTAGGTGGTGAGCAACCTGCAGTTATTTTAATTGGTGATAGTCATAGTTATTCTGTTGTTACTGGATTAGCTAACTCACTTAAAAATAAGGGTGATGGTGTAAAGTATTGGGGATTATCATCGTGCCCCACTATAAAAGGTGTTTTTTTTACAAAATTATTTTTAACACAAGAAGAAAGGTGCAATGATTTTAATGATTGGGTTTTCAACCAAGTCGAAGAATTGCCTGAAAAGTATCCTTTAGTTATAGTCAATAGAACAAGTTGGTATCTTTGGGGGAATGAGTTTGATACGAGTGGTAAGAAAATTCCTATGATTAAATTTAGCAACGGTCATGGAAGTGCAGCCCCCTCTAATTTTAGTTCAGAGTTTAACGAGCAGTATGTTAAGACTATTTGTGACTATACAAATAAAAGAAAAGTTTTTCTAGTGAGGCCAATACCTGAAATGCCTTCAAATGTACCGAATAATTTGAGTCGTTCTATCATGTTTGGGTCAAATGGCGATGATATAAAAATCACATTAGTTGAATATCATAAACGAAATATTGATGCATGGAATGCCCAGGATATGGCTGCGAAAAAATGTGGGGCAAAAATTCTTAACCCATTGCCTTATTTATGCGATAACGAATATTGTTATGGCGCCAGAAATAACCGGCCAATTTATTTTGATAATAATCATCTTAGTGAATATGGTAATAAGCTTTTAATACCCATGTTTGAAGAGATTTTCAATATAACAAATGATTAAAAGTTATTTTTAGCGAGTAGATATACAGCTAAATTTTTATTTGAAAACCTTTTATTAGAGACCTTTGCACGAGTGGGGTGCGAGAAAAAATGAGGGAAAATTGGCCTGATTGAGGCAGGAAACTCAGTGAATAGCTGGCTATTCACAAGTTTTCTAACGAAAAGCAGGGGAATTTTAAGCATTTTTAGCCGTACATCCACTCGTGCAAAGGTCTCTATTAGTCTTATTTTTTAAAAAGTAACTTTTTAAGTCCCAAATAGAACAAAGGTTCATTTTAGTTGTTAAAAGCTATAGGTTGCTAAGTGGATTTGTAAAGATTTATACAAGGTTTTATGGTTTTTTATTCTTAATGAGCTTAAATGCAACAACGAATTATTTAAAGTACGTCAGAGAAGTTTATAGACCGTATAGTGTTTAAATTATGATTTTCACGATAAATCTATGGTTAAAAATAATTAAAATTTATCAGGGTTCTGTTGTTCATTCATAGCTGGTTAAAATTTTTTAATTTTTACTTATGCACATTTTCAATGTGAAACTTTTTTAAGTTTTTATTTTATAGGCTCTATTAATTAATATGCACCATTTACCTTCTCCCGTTACTTACCGCGAAGACATTAACGGCCTGCGAGCCTGGGC
>JAFGTW010000026.1 GCA_016938835.1 Patescibacteria group bacterium | reverse complement strand
TTTTTCCATGATAAATACCTTTGAATTGTTAATAATACTGTTTTTTTCGCACTTCCCGGCGAAATTAGGGCAATACTCAACATTTGAATATTAAATTAATATATCACTTTATTTAATTTATGTCAATAATAATAATAAAAATAGGCTAATTTAAGCCTATTTATTATTCTGGCGGAGAGGCGGGGATTCGAACCCCGGATAGAAGCAAAACTCCTATAACAGGTTAGCAACCTGCCGCTTTCAGCCGCTCAGCCACCTCTCCAATGTGTATTCAATTGTCTCAAAAAATAAAACATTAACGCTTTCAGCCTCCGCCAGCTGGCGGACAGCCACCTCTCCAATGTGTATTCAATTGTCTTCAACCCTTAAAGCTTAACGCTTTTATTGCCTACTGTCCACTCCCTTATTTTATCCTTTTTTTATATCTATTGTCCAATAAATAATATATTTACATGTCTATAATTAACAAATAAAAAAAAGCTCTTACCCCATTTTTTTCTTTTCATTTTTATGGTATAATCACTATATAAAATCTATTATTGCTTGTCAAACAATATGTCTGAAAAAAATAACTCAAAAAATATCATTCAATGGCAGGTGCCAGAGTATTCAAAACCTAAAAGAAATAAAAATTGGTATATACTAGCTGGACTTTTTATTTTCGCTTGTTTATTTTTCTCATTTTTCACTATTAGTAGTTGGCACATTATTTTTCTTGGCGCTAATTCCAACTTTCTTTTTGCTCTTATTATTATTATTTCCATCGCTATTATGATTGTTCATGATAGTCAGGAAGCACGCATGGTAACTATTAAACTGGGCCCCGAAGGGGTTAATATTGGTCGCCGCTTCTATGATTATGATACTATAAAAAACTTTTGCGTTTTGTATAAACCCAAACAAAGCATCAAAAATTTATATTTTGAATTTAACAACAAAATGATGCCACGCTTAGCTATTCCTTTACGCAGACAAGATGCTTTAACAGTGCGCAACTATCTATTAAGCTACTTGGATGAGGATTTAGATCGTGTTGGGCCACCTTTATCTGAACAGTTGACGAAATTGCTGAAGCTATAGTATAATTCGCCTATCGTGAAATATCTTTTTTAGCCCTTATAGTTTAATGGATAGAACGCAAGATTGCGGATCTTGTAATCCAGGTTCGATTCCTGGTGGGGGCACATAAATATCTTAATAATAGGCGCCTGTTTGGCGCTTATTTTTGTAAAATGCTACTTAGCGTTCCTCTATCGGCTCTTAATCGAGTCGGCAACAGTACTGCTCAACATCTAAAAAAACTGGGGCTAGAAACAGTTCAAGACTTACTTTTTTATTTCCCTTTTCGTTATGACGACTTTAGTCAGACTACGCCAATCAATAAAGTTATAGCCGGACAGAGTGTTAGTATTAGCGGTACTATTGAGTTAATTCAAAACAAACGTAGCTTCAGACAAAAAAGACAATTAACAGAAGCTCTTGTTAGTGATGAAAGTGGCACAATTAAAGTTATTTGGTTTAATCAGCCCTTTATCGCTCAAAACCTGAAACCAGGCGACCTCGTTTCTTTAGCCGGAAAGACAGCTGAAAGTTATGGTCAACTCAGCCTTGTTTCTCCACAATATGAAAAAACCAGCGATAAGCAATTAATTCACACCCAAGGCTTAGTTCCTGTTTACTCTCTAACAAGCAGTATAACCGAGAAACAATTACGCTTTTTAATCAAACAAGCTTTACCAGCCGCCACTAAAATTGAAGAGTGGTTACCGGCGGATATTTTAAAAAAATTAGACTTATTACCTATAGCCGAAGCCATTAAACAGGCGCACTTTCCTCAAAATTTAAAAGAGGCTCAAAAAGCTCGACAGAGATTAGGTTTTGATGAATTATTTTTAAGACAATTACGCTCACAAACCCTCAAATATCAACTCCAAAATAAACCCGCCCCTAAAGTTCCCTTCCAAGAAATACTAACCAGACAATTTGTTAATCGATTGCCCTTCACTCTTACCGCTGGACAAAAACAAGCTGCCTGGGAAATTCTACAAGACATTAATCGTAATTCTCCTATGTCTAGATTACTTGAAGGGGATGTTGGTTCTGGGAAAACCGTCGTAGCCGCCATGGCCTTATTTAATGTGGCAATAAATAAATACCAAGGAGCCTTAATGGCTCCTACTGAAATATTGGCCAGCCAGCATTATAGTAGTATTAGTAAATTACTGGTGCCTTTTAATACTAAACTCGCCCTACTCACCGGCAGCCAGGCGGAAGCTAATTTTGAGTTGCCAAAAAAGAAAGATGAACGAAGACAAAAAATTATTAACGAAGCTGAAATAATTATTGGTACCCAAGCCTTAATTCAAAATTATAATATCCCCCGTCTAGCCCTAGTGATTGTAGATGAACAGCATCGCTTTGGCGTTCGTCAAAGACATAAATTACAGCAAAGTGGAGAGCTATGGCCCCACTTCCTCTCTATGACTGCCACTCCTATTCCCCGTTCTCTCGCTCTAGCTATTTACGGCGATCTTAATTTATCTCTAATTAAAGAACTACCAAAAAATCGTAAGTCAATTATTACTAAAATAATTTCCGAAGATAATCGCCAGCAAGCCTATGATTTTATTTTACAAAAAATAAATTTAAGCCAACAAGCTTTTATTATTTGTCCCTTAGTTGATGAGTCTGATAAACTGGGAGTAAAGTCAGCCACAAGTGAATATAAACATTTAAAAAATGAAATTTTTCCGCAGCTAAATATTGGTCTTATTCATGGTCGCCTTAAAAGCGCAGAAAAGGAAAAAATAATGAAGGAATTTACTGAAGGTAAAATAAATATTTTAGTAGCCACGGCTGTGGTTGAGGTTGGCGTTAACGTGCCTAATGCTAGTGTTATGTTAATCGAAGGAGCAGAACGTTTCGGTTTAGCACAATTACATCAATTTCGAGGACGAGTTGGTCGCGGCGACCAGCAATCATACTGTCTTTTGCTAGCTAGCAATGATCAACAAAATCCTAAAACCGCTTTAAGATTACAAGCTTTAAGTAAATACAACGATGGCCTTTCCTTGGCCAAGATGGATTTAAAATTGAGAGGAGCTGGTGATTTATATGGATTAGTGCAGAGCGGCTTTCCGGAATTAAAAATTGCCTCTCTGTTTGACCATGAGCTTATCAAAAAAGCCCAAACAGCGGCTGCTGAAATAATAAATCGCGACCCTGATTTATCCAAGTACCCTTTAATTAAAAAACGTCTGCTTACCAACAAAGACAATGAGGCTCACTTAGAATAACTTTGACAAAATTTAGAAAAATAGATAATATAATTTTATAGCTCACCTATTGTTTCATTAAAAAAATCCGCCGATGTGTATCTATTATGCAAATTACCGAAAAAAACGTGTCACCTTTTTATCAAAAGATATCTTTAAGGAAAAGAATTCCATCTTGATAAAAAATGCAAAAAATATTGAGGATCATGAAGATCAAACTATCCCGCCAATTATTCCTTTAAAAAGGTTGGCCATGTCAGAGCAGGATAAACAAAAAATTAGGAACCTATTCAAAAAACAAAAAAGAGAGAAAATCATTGGTAGAGCAAAAAAACTAAACTTCGCTTTTATTGTTTAATCCATTACTAAAAATAACCTTCGTTATCAACGAAGGTTTTTTATTGTATTATTTTTTATAAATAAAAAGCCCCCGATTAAAAAGGTGGGGGCGATCTTTTATTTGAGAAATCTAGGCAATGGCACTTGCTCCAGCAATCTAATGCTATATATTATAATAGCCATGGAAAGTTTGCTCCATCGAATGGCCATGATACTGGCAAAACTCAACGGTATAAATAAATATAAATTTGCAAAATATGCCTCTGCTAATAAACTGCCATCAGTTTGTGTGCTATTCGTTAATATTGCTCCAAAATCAGCCATATAGAAGAAAGCTAATAATACCATAATAAAAGCATTAATTAAACCAATAGTAGTAATAATTATTTTTGTTGTTCTCATGATGTATTTTTTAAGGGTTTATAACAATTGACCAAAATTGAACAATTATTACAAACCCTTAAAATATTCTTTTTCAAAGTACTATGACTGCATTATATCACTTTTTTAATATCTTGTCAATAGGTATAATAAATAAGTCTAATATTACTTCATTAAATCCACCAATTCACCTAAATTCTTGATTTTCAGTAATTTTAGCTTACCAGACTTATAGTCAGCCCCTTCGGGCACAATCGCACTCTTAAAGCCTAATTTCTCAGCTTCTTTAAGGCGCTGTTCAAGGCGAAATACCGGACGCAGCTCGGCGCCAAGACCAACTTCACCGATTATTACTATACCAGAAGTTAATGACTTATTTAAATAAGAAGAAATTATCGCTGCACAAACCGCTAAATCAAGAGCTGGATCATTTATCTTTAAACCGCCAACCACATTTAAAATAATATCACGAGTCACTAAATTAATTTGACTACGTTTGGCAATAACAGCGCTAAGAACTTGTAAACGATTTAAATCGAGACCGCTAGACTTACGTTGAGGATAGCCAAAAACTGTCTTGGTAACTAAGGCCTGAATGTTAACCAAAAAGGGACGACTGCCTTCAAGCACACAGCCAATTACTGAGCCAGGAATAGCTGTGCCCCCTGAACCTAAGAAAACCGAACTAGGATCCTTCGCTTCTACAAAACCTAAACTTGTCATTTCTAATACTCCTAATTCATGAACTGAACCAAAACGATTCTTACTGGCACGTAATAAGCAATAATTACTACCGGGTTCATTTTCTAAAGATAAAACTGTATCAACAATGTGTTCAAGTGATTTTGGTCCAGCCACCTGACCATCTTTAGTAATATGTCCGATTAAAAGAACGCTAATACCATATTCTTTAGCAATTTCTAAAAATTTCACCGCCACGGCTCTAATCTGACTAAGACTACCAGCCTCTGTAGGTATTAAGGAGGAATAAACTGTCTGGATAGAGTCAACTACAATCAAGGTTGGTTTCAGCTTCAAGGCAGCGCCAGCTATTTTTTCTACACTGGTCTCGCCAATAAAGCGCAGACGACTTAAGTCGCATTTTAACCTTTCTAAACGATTCTTAACCTGGATGGCTGATTCTTCCCCACTCACATATAAAACCTCACCTTTGGCACCGAGAGTATTTGCTAATTGAGCCGCTAAAGTACTCTTACCAATCCCTGGCTCACCACTTAAAAGCAAGAGCGAACCCGGCAAAAGGCCGCCACCAAGTACACGGTCAATTTCTTCCCAGCCACTTTTTACCCTTACTTCTGGATCATTCTTTAAACTGCGCAAATCAAGCACAGAAGCATCACCTATTTTCTTGGCCTCAGTTTTTTTATCACTTTGGCTATCACTAATACTTTCTGATAATGTACCCCAAGAGCCACACTCTAAACAACGCCCACTCCATTTTGGAAATTGGGCGTCGCAGTGCGAACAAATGTATATTTTCTTAATTGCCATTTTATTTAAGCCAATAAGCACCATCAACTAACCATTGATCAGACTGTTTAACGAAAGTAAGGCGCAAATTTTGTTGATAATTATTTTCACTACCATTAAAATTAATTTCCTTTCTCTGTGTACCGATAATGACTTCAGCGCTACCTAAGTCATCATCAAATTCATTTACCTCCGTGCTAACTGCTTTAGTTGTGACGCCATAATAACTACCACTATAAGGATTTTCCTGACGCATTTTTTCAACATAAGTCTTAGCCCAATCTCGCATTGAATCAGTCATAAAAATATTCAGATCTTCAAAATTACTATAATTTGACTGATTAGAATAAGAGCCTAAACGTTCAGCAAAAGCGGAAGCTAGCTTAGTAATATCATTAGCATTAGTTGTATGAGCTTCTTCTTGAGAAATGTCATACTGCTGATAATTACGAGGACGATCACCAGGAGTGATACTACTAGTATCCGTTACAGCGGGTAGTTGCACGATTGGCTCAGCTTCTTCTACAAACACTGCTTCAGGTGCAAAACTACGTTTAATATAAATAAAATAGATAATGGCGGCAATAATTAATAAACCGACCAAAATGATAAAAAGCCCTAATTTTTTGTTACGATTCATATATTTTTATACTAATTTTGTTCTTGAGCTAAACTTTCGTCAAATTCTTTTTTAGCCTCTTCAATTTCTAATAACTGACGCGGATCAGAAGTAATTAATTGATCCTCTGCGTAAGAAGCAACTACTTTCATGGCCACATGTTTATTACCAGCAAAGAAAATACCTTCACCAACGCCACATTCTAATAATAGATATTTTTCGCCTTCTGTTAAAAGAAAAGTTTTTTGAACCAAATCAATGGCAGCTGGAGATTGTTTTAATAAAATCTGCAAGGAAGAATTAGTCACAATTGCCTTGCCATAAGGAGAGCTTAAAAAATCATTTACATCCTGAGTAATTGTAGTTACGCCCAAATAATATTTACGGCAACGCTTAACCAGTGCAAAAATAAACTTAGCGCTGTCTTCATTCTGCATCATCCACCAGGCTTCATCAATAACCAAAATACGTTTCCTCATTTCACTACGCACAGTATTCCAAATATAATTAACAATGGTGTAAATTGCTAAAGGTCTTAATTCATCTTCCAAATCACGAACAGAAAAACAAACGAGTTGATTGTTCATTTCTACATTAGTAGAACTATTAAGCAAACCGGCAAAAGTACCCTCGGTATATTTTTTCAAACGTAAAGCTAAATCACTGCCACCCTCCATGCCATCTAATACTTGTTCAAAATCGGTCATTACTGGCGGTTCAATAGTAGAAAGATCAGAATCTGGGGTAATATCCTTTTTAGCGTATGTTTCCAGTAAGGCTCGATCAACAATTGAATCCTCATCATAATTTAACTTACCCAACATTAGGCGCACCAGACCCTTTAAAGTAATAACAGCGCTACGAATAATATCTTTAGCTTTAGCTTCACCACCAATAGCACGTGGCAAATCAAAAGGATTAATTTTATTTTCCGAAGCCAAAGAAATATTAACGTAAGTGCCACCAACCGCCTCTGCTAAATGTTTATATTCATATTCAGGGTCAATTACAATAACTTCAGCTCCTAACATTAAAGAGCGGAGGATTTCTAGCTTAATCGCATATGATTTACCAGCACCAGAAGTAGCAAAAACAACTGAGTTGGCATTCTGCAAGGAAAAGCGATCAAATAAAATCAAGCTATTATTATGACGATTAATACCATATAAAATACCTCTATCACTGGTTAACTCACTAGAAATAAAAGGAAATGAAGAGGCAATCGGTGATGAATTCATATTAAAAGTAATGTAAAGTTCATCATTTCCTAATGGTAATGTCGAATTAAAACCTTGCTCTGCCTGAAAGTAAACACGGCGCGAATAAACTAAACGAGAACCAAAAATATCTTCCACTTGATCAGACATGCGATCAAGCTCTTCTAAAGTATCAGCATATAAAGTTACATACAAAGAAAACTGGAAAAATTTTTCTGTCCCTTGAGTAAGGGCGTCACGTAAATATTCAATATCACGCAAGGCTGTCTCACGTAAAGGGTCACGGGCGGCCCCCTTTTCAGCATCAGAGATAATCTGAGCTTCTAAAGTTCCAACCTTATTTTTTAATTGTTTCAAAATTATAGCGCTTTTAACTGGATAGAAAAACATTGATACGTCAAAAGTGAGATTAAGATTAATAATTGGCGCAAACCAACCAACACTAATATAACGTGGGTAAGCAATAACAAATAAAGTCCGAACAAATTTTGAACCTAAACTTAAATGAGTTGGATTAACTTGAAGACTGGCAGGCGAAATAATATCGCGCACCGTCAAAACCCCCCTTCTAAAGGCCTTCTCTTCTTCAATTATCTCCTGAGTTAACTTTGGATCAGCCTCAATCTGCTCAACTTGATTCTTACTACTAGAAGATAGCCCAATAGGAGTATTGAGAGTGATTTTTTGTTTGTCTTCACCTCTATTAAAATTAACCATAGTTCAGATTAGTTAGTAGTATCTATTCTTAATTTTTCTAAATCAACCAAATTTTGATTTTTAGATGTTTCTGGATTATAAGTTTTATAATAAAGTTCAATTAAACTCTGAGTATCAAGACGAGCTACGCTTACACCCATTGACTCCATGCCCCCCACAACACTATCTAAACGTCGATCAAGCATTTCTTTATAACGTTTAAAGCTTTTGTCTTTTAATTTAATTGAAGTTGCTGGCTTTAAAGCTTCTCCTAGCAATGAGAAAAAACCCTTGTGTTTATCAGTCATTGGATCATATGGCACAACCACAAAAAAACGTTTATTCATAATCTTGCCAAGAGAAGTCAATTCTTTGATATACTCCATATATTCCGCAGTCTGAATTTTTAACAATTTATTAATTTGCTGTTTTTCTTTCTCTTGCAGATAAGTAATATAACTATCAATATCCAATTCACGTGATTGAATAACAATCTCCAACGTAAAGCTGAGATTATTTAAAAACATTACATAGGAGTTAATAACCGCATTTTGTTCATCTTCGCTCTTTAGGGCAAAATTAATACTTGAAGCTAATAGGACTGCTCTTAAAGTACCATCTTTCATAATAACCACATCATCCTTAATCTCAGCAATGTCTAAATACTGCTGAGTAGATACGTTCACTTTATTTCTAACTAAATTATTTTTTTTAGGCATAGGATTAAATTTCTGTACTATTATCTCCCCGATAACGTCCTTTAGTATCAACCACTAAAGCTAAATCAGCTAGACGAGAAGATTTAAATGGCTCTTTATCTACTTTTAGCTTTTCTTCTTTTACTACATTAATAGCGTCAAGATGATCAACATAACCAAGTAAATGATTCCAAACACGTAAATTAGGGCGACGCCAAGTTTGAACTAGATTTAACACAAAAAAATGAAAGGGCCGTCCATTAATCTTTAAAAAAGCAAAGATGCCAGAGATTACAAAAACTAAAATACCAATAGTTAAAAATAGAGCAAAATCAAAAATTTTATAACTAATTCCAATAATAGTCGCCGCCCCTAAAAAGATTAAAAACTGTCTGGTCGTAATTGGACCAATAATTTTGCTTTCAACATCAATAAATTGAGGGACGGTAAATTGTTGCATATTAGAACATTAATTTATTATTCATACTAACAATAGCTTCTATCTCTTCTATGCTTAAACTATCTTTACTTTTAGATTGCTTGTCAGCAATAGCCTCACGTAAAGTCATATCACTAATAATCGCTTCTTGGACTAAACGCACATACAAACGATTAACGGGGCTTTGGCGCCACGCCTTCACTCCCTCAACCATATGATCATAGCCATCTTTTTCTAATAAATGAATTTTATTGGTAATTTTATTGGTAATTTCTTTAGGATTTGCACCTAAACGACGAAAATTGACCAAATCCAAATAACGCAACTCCTCCAAAGGTCCCATTACTTTTGGTCTTAATTTAACATCTTCTATTTTTGTCTTAAAATCACTACCAGCAGATGGGCGAGCTGAAATTGATGCTTCTTTAACTGCTGCCTTCACTGCCTCTTCTAGATGATGGCTGGAAACGGGTGCCTTGGCAATATTATTTTTAACATTTAACTTTGTGTGATCTGTTATATGCTTTTTAAATAATTTATTCCAGACATTAGATGGAGCGGAGGTAGATTTTTTAAAAGACAGGCTCTTAGCGGACTTTGGTTTTAACATCTGCACTTCTGCCATTTTTGACTTATCTTCAATAGTCTTAGGTGTTTGAGTAGCAACAGAAACGGCCTGCTTATTTAAAATAGAAGTGTTAACATTATCATTATTTTTAATTTGAACATTTTTTTTCACAAGCTTATCCTTCTCTGTAGAAACAAGCGCTTTATTATCCATCTTTACCGCCATAATGCTGTTAATTGGTGCTACTTGTACACTAGTTTGTTCTTTTTTTGCTACATCTTCTGCTTGTTTAAAAACTGTTTTATCCGGAGTATTATTAGATGCTTCTTGTAAATATAAAGTTTTTGCTGGAGCCTCTATTTCTAATTCATCTGCTGGAGCTTCTAATTCATGTTCCGTATCTAAAATATTCTGTTTAAATTTTTTCACTAATGATTCTGGTGTTTTTATCTGCCCACTAGCAATAGCTGATTTTAAATTATAAGAAGCTCCGTCCTGCTGATTAATTAAATTATTTAATTCAGCCGAGGCTTTTGGCTTAATCATCTCTTCTTGTTTAGGAACAAGGGGTAAATCTAGCGCCCGCAGTAGACGATCAGCTGCGGCTGAATCAAGGTCAAGACCACCTTGATTAACATTACGCTGTAAAGCAGCTCTAGTATCAATTTTTGTCCTAATTCCTTTGCGATAAGTCAATAAAATCTGACGACAGCGATTCATTAAATCAGAACTAGGCAAAATAATCGCATTATCCTTCATTAACTGCGCTAATTCTTTATCTTCCGGACTTAAAGGCGATGCCATTTTTAAGCCCAAATAAGTTGCCACTGAAAAAAATAATTTTTCTTGTAATTCTTGACTCAAGGCTTGAGCTTGTTCTGAGCTTAAAGACATTTCTGCAATAAAATGAGCAGTTAAATCTTTCATTAATATCTGCTTAACCATTACTTGCATTACCAGCATAGCCAAGTTTACCTTATACTTATTCTCCAAAGACGACAAAACTTCCATCGCTGCCGGTGAAGATACTTTTTCCCTAAGTTCTTTGGGGAGCTTATTAAATTGTTGTAGATAATCAAACATTAAAGCAGCAAAAAAATCTTAAAAATATAAATCAAAAATCTATTACGGACATTATCTTCATTTTAGCATATTTCCCCTAAAAAGTGAAAGTCAGCATTAAGCTAAAAAATGCTTAAATAAAAGCTAAAGCCGCCCTAAAAAAAGGCGGCTAAAATAAGCTTGATATTTAATTAAAAATGACTTAGAGAGTAGTAATCGGACGGCTTTGTGTGATATAAAACTTCTTCTTATTGTAAGCCCATTCAATATCACAGGGGAATTTATAGTGTTTTTCAATATTGGCACAGATTTTGGCCAATGCCACTATTTGCTGTCCAGTCAGTTTCTGTTTTTCTTGTAATTTCTTAGCGACTGGCGTCCATTTTACACCACGACGCAAACATTTAACAATCTGCCGATCCTGTTCAGCAATATTAATATCGATAATAGAAAAATCCTTTTTATCTACCGCATAGGCATCGGGAGTAATTGACCCAGAAACAATGGCCTCGCCTAAACCATAGCCAGCCTCGATAATCATTTGACGTTTATCCTGAGTAACTGGATGAACGGTAAAGGCAATTCCAGATATTTCTGATTCCACCATTTCTTGCACTACTACGGCTACACTTACCTTGGCGTTTAACATCTTTTTTTCATGACGATAAAACACAGCTCGAGGTGTAAATAGAGAGGACCAACACAATTTTACATTTTTTAATAAAGTTTTATCAGTTGTATTTAGATAAGTCTCCAACTCCCCAGCCCAAGAAGCAGAAGATGAATCTTCAGCCGTAGCACTTGAACGAACGGCTACAAAAGGAGTTTTTAATTTTTTGAAGGCAGCCACAATCTCCTTATTTAAATCAGCTGGGACTTGAGCTTTATCAATTAAAGCTCTAATTTTTACCGAAAAACCTTCAACAGAATTAATATCCTTATAATTTACTTTTTTCAATAAAGCTTCTAATTCCTGTCTTAAGTCAGTTTCATCCAAAAAACGATCGAAGGCATCCGCTAAAATCACAAAGCCAGGTGGCACTGGAATCTTTGTCTGAGTCATCTCGCCTAAAGAGGCTCCTTTGCCGCCAGCAATATCAGCATCTTTTTTAGAAATTTTAGAGAATGGTAATATGTACATAAATATAATTAATCATCTCATTAAACTAGATTTATATTTTTCTGGATAATATGAATTCAAACGTTTTATTTTTGTTTTTAAATTTAAAGACTTTAATTCCTCATATAAAATATGCTCATCAACCTGCTGATCGTAGCCAAGAGCAATAATATCAGGTTTATATTTCTTTAAAACGGACAGGCGCCTACCCTTAAATCCCAGAACTGCTTTCCCCTTTATATCAAACTTCTTTATTTGCTTCTCTATTTCATCTTTTCTTTGCTCTTCTGTTTGCCTAGCTTTCTTATTCTTAATCTTCTGCACATTAACATCACGAGCTACTACTACAATCAAATAATCACCCAAAGAAGATGCCTGCTTTAAATATGCAGCGTGTCCTGGATGAAAATGATCAAAAGTGCCGAAAGCTAAAACGATGTTCATAGTCTATAGTGATAAAAAACGCGGCTAAAAAACCGCGTTTATTTCTATTTTTCTAAATAAGCTTGTAAATCTTCAATCTTATCTGTTTTTTCCCAAGAAAATTCTGGTCGGCCAAAATGGCCATAAGCAGCAGTCGGTAAATAGATTGCTCTCTTAAGAGAAAGTTTCTCCACAATTGCTTTTGGTCTAAAGTCAAAGTTTTCTTTAATTGCTTTAAGAATTAAATCTTCTGCAATCTTGTTAGTTCCAAAAGTTTCAACATATATGCCCACTGGCTCAGATATACCAATAGCATAGGCAACTTGTAATTCGCATCTATCAGCTAAACCAGCAGCAACAATATTTTTGGCGACATAACGAGCCATATAAGCGCCACTACGATCAACCTTAGAAGCATCTTTACCCGAAAAACATCCGCCGCCATGGCGAGCAAAGCCGCCATAGGTATCAACAATAATTTTGCGTCCGGTTAAGCCTGTGTCTGCTGTGGGCCCGCCAATGGTAAAAGCTCCGGTAGCATTAATATACACTTTCGTTTTATCATCAAGTAATTCACCTAAAACTGGTTTAATTACTTGCTCTAAAATATCTTTACGCACTGTTTCTAAACTTTTTTCTGGATGATGACAAGCGGCAATAACTACTGTCTCAACTCTCTTAGCTTTATCCTCATGGTATTCAACTGTGACCTGACTTTTCCCATCTGGTCGCAGATAAGACAATTTTCCATTCTTACGAAATTCTGATAAACGCTGAGTTAATTTATGGGCTAAAGTAATAGGTAAAGGCATAAATTCTGCCGTTTCATTATCAGCATAACCATACATTAGACCTTGGTCACCAGCTCCCTGCTCCTTGCCCTCTCCCTCATCTACACCTTGAGCTATTTCTCGACTCTGTTCATGAAGAGCTGACATAATGCCAACACTATCGCAGTCAAAGCCGGAATCAGGGCCATCATAACCAATATTCTTTAAAATCTGTCTTACAGTAGAGTCAATATTAATATAATTTTTTGTACTTACTTCACCGCCAACTACAACCAAGCCATTAGTACAAAAACATTCTACAGCTGCCCTGCTTTCTGGATCACTGCTTAACATTGCATCCAAAATACCATCACTGATTTGATCACAAATCTTATCAGGGTGACCTTCGGTAACTGATTCAGAAGTAATTAATTTTATTTTATTTTCAGACATAGATTTTATAATTATGTTGTAGATTGTTACAATATATGTTGTAACATTTTACAACATTACCACAGTCTAAGTACCTGCCTCCCAAGATTCTAAATATTTCTTTTGCTTTGGTTTTAAACTGTCAATACTGAAGCCCATCGATTTTAATTTAAGGCGAGCAATCTTATTCTCAATAGCCTCAGAAACATCATAGACAGCTGGTTCTAGCTTCTTTCCCTTCACCATCTCTAAAGCACTAAGCGCTTGAGTGGCAAAACTCATATCCATCACACTAGCTGGATGACCTTCAGCGGCAGCTAAATTAACTAAACGACCTTCAGCTAAAACATAAATCTTCTTGCCAGTCACAGTATATTCATCTACATGAGCACGAACTTGAGTGCGAACTTTAGAGGCTATTTTCTTTAAAGCCTCTAAATTAATTTCCACATCAAAATGCCCTGAATTACAAACCATTACTCCATCTTTCATTAATTTAAAATGTTCAGCGTCAATGACATGCAAGTCGCCGGTTAAGGTACAGATTAAATCAGCCACTTTTGCTGCGTCCTTCATCGGCATCACCGCAAATCCATCCATAGCTGCCTCTAAAGCCTTAATTTCATCAACCTCAGTTATAATTACCTTAGCCCCTAAACCACGAGCGCGGTTAGCAAACCCGCGTCCACACCAACCATAGCCAGCCGCTACAATCGTCTTGCCAGCGATAAGCATATTAGTTGCTCTAATAATGCCGTCTAGAGTGGACTGGCCAGTACCGTAGCGGTTATCAAACATGTGCTTAGTCTTAGCGTCATTAACCGCAACTACTGGCAACAATAATTTACCTGCTTTTTCTAAAGCTCGTAAGCGGATAACTCCAGTTGTAGTTTCTTCCAAGCTAGCAATGATTTCACCGGCTTGTTTCTTATAATCTTTATGTAATAGAGACACTAAATCAGCGCCATCATCGAGGGTGACATGCGGATGAGCCTCAAGGGCAGCTTTTAAATGACGATAATAGACTGATCGACTCTCTCCATGAACAGCAAATACTGAAACCTGATAATATTTTACTAAAGCAGCTGCAACTTCATCTTGGGTGGACAAGGGGTTAGAAGCGACCAGGATAACTTCAGCCCCAGCCGATTTAAAAACGCGCATTAAATTAGCCGTCTCTGCCGTTACATGCAAACAAGCCGCAATTTTAATACCCTTGAGAGGCTTATTTTTTAAAACTTCTTTATTAATACTGGCCAAAACAGGCATATCTCGCTCTGCCCATTCAATTTTCTTCCTCCCTACTTCAGCTAGCTTTATATCTTTTATGTCGTAATTTATTTTCATATTCTTATGATTTTAACTTTATCTATTGAGCTCGTCAAGTTAGCCTGAGACTAAGTCCGTAGTGATTTTTAAGACGTTTCTTTAAAGTATTTAAAGTAAATTGATGATTTTGTGTGCCTTTTTTTTCAACTGCATAAACTGCGACCGTGGAAGCTAAATAAGCTGAATCTTTTAAATCTAAACCTAGAGTTAAGCCTTTGATAAGTCCAGCCCGATAAGCATCACCAGCGCCAGTGGGATCAAGTGCTTTATCAGTATTTAGAGCCGGTATTAAAATATGCTCTCCATTTTCTACTATTTCCGAACCCTGAGAGCCTTTAGTAATAATTAAACTCTTATTAGGAATAATTAAATCAACAGATTGGAGTTTCAAAGTCTTTTTAATAACTTCAATCTCATAATCATTGCCCATCACAATATAGGCATCTTTAATCATCAGCGCTAACTCTTTCTGACTAAAATTAATTACTTGCTGTCCAGGATCAAAAATATATTTTATCTTTCTTTTTTTGGCCCACTTCTGCGCAGCCAACATTCTGTTTTTAGCGTCAGGAGAAATAATTAAATATGATATCTCTTTTTTATCTAAACTATTTAATTTGGCTAAAGCACTTGAACCAGGATAAAAGCCAGCAATTTGATTATCAGAAGCATCAGTGATAATAAAGGCGGCGGCACAAGTTTCCTTTTTATCAACCGTAATTCCCTTTAAATCAATATCAAAAGATAATAGGTGTTGTCTATAACTTAAAAAATCGGCACCAACGGCCGTTAAAACAGATGAGCGCTCTTGTAGGAGCGCTAAATTATAGGCAATATTACCAGCAGTCCCACCAAAGCCAGGACTTAAGCGATTGAGGACAAAACTGAGATTAAGGTCATGGATTTTTCCAGGTAAGATATGAGCGGAAAAATGACCAGGAAAATTCATCACGACATCAAAGGCAATGGAACCAGCAACTGCCACGACTGCTTTATTTTTCTGCTTTTTCATTAATTTTTTTATTACGCAAACTCTCTATTTCTTGTTTTATGGCTTTGTATTCTAAAGATGAAGGAGAATATTCTTCTAAAGCCGATGACAGAATTGCGAGAGGGGTTTTAACATTTTCTACTACTAAATTTTCTTCTTTAGAATTAACAACTTCAGATTCTTTGTCATTAATAAATAAATCATTATTTTTCAAGAAGCTTCCTGATTCAAAATTTTTGATTTCATGACTATTCTTTTCATCTTTATTAGGATCATGCAAAACAATTACTTCTCCATTATGAGTAGTAATTGAACGACCATCTTCCGTTCTTATTAATAAATCATCTTCAAAGCCATAAGGGTC
Organism: Patescibacteria group bacterium; assembly: GCA_016938835.1. Taxonomy (GTDB): domain Bacteria; phylum Patescibacteriota; class Patescibacteriia; order Patescibacteriales; family UBA12465. The sequence continues at coordinate 25,241 of JAFGTW010000026.1, read as the reverse complement.
CGAAGAAGATGTAGATAAATACTTATAAACTGCAAATAATTTTTTTAGAATTTTCTTTTTTTCCTCAGGAATTGACATTAAACGTTTACTAAAATATTGAGCCTCCTTTAAAACATTATGATCCATACCAACATTAGCAATAAAATCACTAAGACAATCACCGGTAGTAATTAATTTTTGGTCAGAATCAATAATAATATCCGTTTTAAAAAGACGCTCCTTGCTTAAAGTTAGAGCTTTTACAAATTCACTTTTTTTATCATCACGATTAGGCAGACGAACGGAAATAAAAAAATTCTTTAGACGCTCAACTAAATCAAGATCGTCGTTTCGAAAAATAACAGCCACTCTTTTTGCGAGCAAATTTGCTATCTCTTTATCATCTAAAAAAGGAATAGCTAAAAATTTCAATAAATAAAAATAATTACTATACTCAGGACTATTACTTAACAAATCAGCTGTTTCTTTATCTAAATTACGAAAAAACTTAGAAGCATCTGCTCCATTAAGATGATCTATTAAATCCACAGCCTGATTAGCAAAAGTAATATTATCCATATTAAGCATTAAATTTTTTTTCCAAATCTTTATAAGCTTGCTCTATTTTAGCAGCATCTTTACTATCTCCTCCAGAAGATTTTTTACTTTGAATATAACCAACAAAATATTTAATGTTACTGGCTTGAGCTTTTTCGATGTCACTACCACTAGCCTCTAATTTTTTAATAAGTGCTATAGCATCTTTCATGGCCTGATCGCTCTTACCAAATTTATTAACCAGGTCGGTGCGTAAACGAGAGATTTGTCCCAAATCATGACCGTTAAGACTTTTGAGCATTGCTTCTCCTAATCCGCTAAGGCCAGTTGCTTCTCCATACTTATTCTGTTTAAGTATAGTATCTGGATGAATAGCTCTCATCTTTGATTGACTCTCCATGGTGGCAAATTTACCCACTGTTTCATCAATTCGTGTCGTTGATGTCTCCAAGCCACCTGTATCCACATCAAAATGAATGTCACTAAATTTATATTCTCCACTCGCTACATCACCATTAGCAATGCCATAAGCACCACCGTTACCAGATGCAAAATTAATAAGACCAACGTCATTAGCATAACGTCCAGCTAAATCAGAATTGACACCAGTTTTCAACAAAGAGCCCTGCACTAAAGCCTGAATATAAGCTGGGGAAACACGATTTGAATTATAATCTTTTTTAATGCTGTTAATATTTTGTTTACCATCCTCACCCAACACATCTTTCTCAGCCAAAGTTTCTAAAATACCACCCTTTGCAGTCATAATACTAGAAACACGATCATCCTGTAAGGCACTATTTAGATCATTATTTTTAGATAAAAGCTTTAAAGCCGAGGCTACCCCCACAGTATCCTTCTCCTTATAGGCTTTAATTAATTCTGTTGTTAGAGCAAAAGTATCTTCATTAGTACGAGCTGACATTTCTTTTTGTTTTTTCTCTTGATACTCATCATTACCCATCTTACTATAAACAGGATCATACATATGAGAAGAACTAAACCCTAACTTAATACCACCAAGGCTTCTACGAACATCCTCAAGACTAGAGATTTCTTTCTCCTGATTTGCTACATCAGTCTGTTTAGCATTAATTTGACTAACAATAGAGGCGCGTTTTACATTATCATCAGTAGATGGGGTTAACACCTTCATATCTTCACGAAAATTATTTTCAGCAGTAGATAACTTTTCAGCATCATCTACATCACGATTATCTTTCTTAACATATTCGGCAATAATTGAATCTCTGTTATCAGCTAATTCATCTATTTTACTGACGCGTTGTGATTCAGATAAATCAAGATAACCTTTGCGTCTTTCTAGAATATCTAAATCAGACTCATCTTGATTTTTACTTAATCTTAGTTTATTTGCCTTGCCCAAATCTTTGGACATGCTTTTCTTGCCTTTACGTATAGAGCCATATTGTTTTATATCTGAATACTTATTAAAGGTATCATGCCAAGCATTGGCGCCATTACTTTTGCTATAATATTTTTCTTTTGCCTCTTCTCTAGAGGCTTGCCAGCCTTTTTTCATTAGCACAGGATTAAATGATCTCGCTCTTTGTATACCCGCCTTTCTCTGCAAAGCCATTTGTCCTTGATCTAATTTTCTGCCTGCCCAATGGGTAGTGCTAATAGCAGCTCCACCAACAAATCCAGCTGTAGTAGCTCCCATACTTGAAAGCTTGCTCATTCCCTTTCCGGCTACTGCACCAGCGGCGCCACCAATTTGTTGAGAAATTTTCAGACCACCAAGGAGCATACCAATGCCAATAATAAACTTAATTAAAACTCCTGGAGTAGATGCTTCTGTTACCATTGGTGGTTTCTCAGTAATCTTTTCTTTTTCTCTATTTGTAGTTGCAATAGAATTAGCAAAAGCTGTTTGTTCAGCTGTAGAACTAGCACTAGAGCCAACTATTTGAGCAGTGTCAGAATATGTTCCAGTCTGTAAAGCAGCAAAAGACAACCAAATGAAAAAGGCTAAAACTGGACCAACAATTAAATTCTTAATAAATTCGCTCCACCATTCAGAAGCATATTTTGCTCCCCCTGGAAAAGCAGATAACAAATAAGCTAAAGGTGATAAAACTACATAAATCCAAATCATTACTATACGCATGGCTAATACCATCATCATAGTAGTAATAACCACCAAAGCCACAATCATGTAAATAAGTCCCAAAATATATGCCCCCACAATAGCCCAAAACCCCACATCATCATTCCCCTTAGCTAGTGTGACGATTGATTTAATGCCTAACATGTCAATTAAATTACCACCAGCTACATCCTTAAAAGCGTTCACAAAAGTTAACATGATAATTTGCGCAACATCAATCAATAAACCACAAATTGTTTTAGAAAAATTAATTAAAATAGCCATCAAAATTAATTTTGGCAGCCATTTTTTATAATTATATTCCTCTAAATGTAAAATGGTGGCAAAGGCTATAATCAGCAAAATAACCACAAAAAACATATTAGCTAGATCACGCACTACCACCCAACCTTCAATAACCGCCCCTGAACTGATAAAATTTTGATATGTGGCTACCAACAGAAGGCCTTTTATTACTAAAATCAGCACTAATCCTAAAGTCCAGATAAAAACATAAATAATACCACCGACCACTTCCCCCGCCCAATCACTGACACCAGCTAAAGCCTGCGGTGCAACTATAAAACTTAAAGCAAACACCAAAACAACCAATAAAACTGGTTTATACTTTTTTAAAAAATTAATAATTTTCAAGCTCATAAATTAAGCTAATATTTATTTATCCGTTAAAAAACTCTTGAATCCTTCTAACAATAATTTTAATGCATTACGAATAGGATTAGTTGTCACCTCAGTTATTAAAGCAGACACAGACAAGAAAAAAATAACCACAATAAATAACACAATAGTCAAACAGCCCACTCCAAAAGATTCCATTAATTTAAAAGGGGCTCCCATTCTTTCTCGTTCTTCTATAGTTAAGCCTGGTCGATCACGCCATTCTGATCCCAGTGGAGCAAAAAGTTTCTTACCAAAAATCTGTTGCAAAAACAAATGAACATAAACATACAGAAAAGAAAAACCAAAACTCATGATTATATTGCGCCAAGCAGCTTGTAGTAATTTACTAGCATCAACACTAACGCTTTTTTGTACAACAGCTAATTTATTTTTCAACTTACTAGCCCTAGCTCGCATAGCCGTCATTCTGGAGCTACGTAAATCATTATTAGCGTTCTCAGGATTGTCAGTATTTTTTTCGCCACGCTGAGCTTGACGCAAAGCACCAGCCCTATCAGCGCTATTACTGGCAGAATTATCCGTTTTTTCTGTTTGATTGCGCATCAGCTCATCGTCAAGAGGCATAAATAAGCAATTAATTAATCAAGACTCTAACAGATTTATTATAGCGCAAAAAAGCGATTTTTAAAAATCAGATTCTTACTATTATTTTACAATAAAAATAAGAAAAAAGAAAGGCAAAAGATTATTTTAATTTATTAATTTTTCTTTACTTTTTAAGCCGAATAAGGTAATTTAAGAATAGAAAAATAATCCTTGATTATATGGATAATAACCTTGATTTATTAATAAAAAAACTATTTCCGGAAAATCTGCCCAGTCCGGCTGAATTGGAAATAAAATATCCACCACGTCAATTAGCGGAAACAGCTATGGTCACGAGAGTTGCTCCCAGTCCAACCGGTTTTGTACATTTTGGTGGTTTATATGCTTCTTTAATTTCCAAAAGACTTGCCCACCAGAGCAATGGTGTTTTTATTTTACGAATTGAAGATACTGATAAAAAAAGAGAAGTTGAAGGTACTGCTGAATTATTTGCTAATAGCTTAAAACAATACAGCATCATCAATGATGAAGGTTTAAACGAAAAAACAGAAGAAAAAGGTAGTTATGGTCCATATAAACAAAGTGAACGCTCAGATATATACCATGCCTATATTAAATATTTACTACAGCAAGGCAAGGCTTATCCTTGTTTTGCCAGCACTGAAGAATTAGAAGCTTTACGCGCTCAACAAGAAAATATGGGCGAGCGTAGTGGCTATTATGGACACTTTGCTACTTGGCGTGAGAAAAGCGTCGAGGAAGCCTTAGAAGCTCTAGAAAAAGGTCTAAAACCAGTTATACGCTTAAAATCACCAGGGAATTTCCAAAATAAGATTATGGTTGACGACTTACTGATTGGAAGACGAGAAATGCCAGAAAATGACCAAGATATTGTTATTATGAAAACTGATGGTCTCCCAACCTATCATTTTGCTCACGCCGTTGATGATCATTTAATGCGAACCACCCATGTTATTCGTGGTAATGAATGGTTTCCTTCCCTGCCATTACATTTGCAATTATTTTCTGTGCTCGGTTGGCAAGCTCCAGCCTACGCCCATCTTGCCCCTATTCAAAAAATGGATAATGGCAATAAAAGAAAACTTAGTAAGCGCAAAGATCAAGAAGCTGATTTATCATATTATAAAAAAGCGGGGTATCCGGAAGAAGCAGTAATTGAATATTTATTAAATTTAGCTAATTCAAACTTTGAAGATTGGCGTCGTGAAAATCCCAATGCAAATAATGAGGAATTTGTGCTTAGTTTAAAAAAACTAGCCAAATCCAATGGTCCTTTATTTGATTTAATCAAATTAACCGATATTAGCAAGGAAGTAATTGCCAAAATGAGTGCTGAAGAGGTATTTACACATACTTTAAATTGGGCTAAGGAATTTAACCAAAATTTAGCCAAGCGCCTGGAAGCGGATACCACCTATGCTAAACAAATATTAAATATTGAACGTGAAAACGCCGTTAAACCACGTAAAGATATAGCTAAATGGTCAGATATAGAAGATGAAATAAGTTATTTCTATGACGATAGTCTTAATGTTAATTCAGCTTTGAAAAAAGAAATATTAAATGAAATTGGAAATAATGAGGTTAAACTTATTATATCCGACTTTTTAGCTATTTACGATATTAAAGATGAACAAGAAGAATGGTTTAATAAATTAAAGACAGTGGCAGAAAAACATGGCTACGCTAGCAATAATAAGGAATATAAAGCTTCTCCTGATAAATATAAAGGGCAAGTAGGCGCTGTTGCTAAGTTAATACGTATCTTATTGACCGGACGAACACAAACACCTAATCTTTGTGCCATTATGCAGGTTATGAGGCAAGAAAGAATTAAAAAAAGATTAAATAATATTTAATATTCTATATAAATAGTTAAAAAGAAAAATCGGCCTTCACTGGTCGATTTTTTGATATTAAAAAGCCCATTTCTAATTAGAAACGGGCTTATTTTGTCAAACAATTTTTACGGATAATATTCGTTGACTGTTTCACTGGAAGGATAAAATGTTACTGATACGCTATCTTTCATGATAAATGGTGCTTGATCCATATAGATATAATTATGCCCATACATTAATTTGGACAATTCGCACCTCACATAACATTTTTTATGTAAGTATTTCTTAACTGTATCACCAACCAAAACTGCGGTTGTTACCGGATAAGTAGTTTCTAACCTTTTAGTAATATAGTTATTGTTAGAATCTAATATCCAGATATCATCTGTACCCAATAGAGTAACATTATCTGGGATGACAAAATTAATTGTTATCACACTTTTATATTCTACACTCTCAGGCTCATCCGGCTCTTCTTCTGTGCCAGAAGTCGTATTATCTTTTGTGCATGACACAAAAAATAAAATAAAGAAAATAAAAAGATACTTTTTCATTGCTTATAATTTTTGGTGAATATTAAATGAACTATATATATTTTTTATAAATACTATAAGGAGTTGCCCTGATTTTCTACATACAATCACTCACACTAAGACAATCAGGCGTATTATTTTTTACACAACAGAAAGTGCCCCAATTATCCGTTGCTTTAATCTTAATAGTAGCATTATTTACGTCATTAGCATAATAATGATATACCCGATGCGGAGAATTAATATCAGGATGATGATCTTGATTAACAAGATTTTGTACAGAACCATCGCCCCAATCAATAATTAAATCTTTAAGCGGTTGCTGTTCTAAATCTACAATAGTGTTAAAGGTTAAGACATGGATACCATTAGCAATATTACGGCCATCCATATCAAAGCCATCTAACTTCACATTATTAATACGAGGCCAAATAGAACAGTAATAAGTATTATAATTATCATCACTGCTAGACAGGTGGTTATTAGAAGTACTACATTTGGTTTGTGGTGTGTAATCACCTGAATATAACGGATCATTAGCAGAATTATCATAAGTAGCCATCTGACTATTATAATCAAACTGTCCGTAAGAAGTGTTAAAAATATTCTTTAAAATATTTAAAGAAGAAAAGAAGTTATTATTGACAATATTATCACCATTCCACATAGGCACACAAGTACCATTAATACTACCACAAGATCTTTGGTTAACTAAAGAAGTGCTAGAACTAACCGTAGTATCAAGCAAACAAATAACATTGGGATTTAGACTACAGTAACCAATATTTTTACAACCTGCACCAGAACAATCATAAGGTCTACCAGCAAAAGCATTTTGATCAATATTGCTAGAGTATTGATTTAAAAATTTAACTGGATTACTAGCTAAGATATTAAAATCATCCGGGAAAGTTGCTGCACCAAAAGGCACTAGACTACGATTACGACCATAAGAAGTCATATTATAAGCTGAATTTGTACCGTAATAAGTAGTTTGATCACGGAAGAATAAAGGAGTGTCAAAAGGATAAATACTTGTCTTACTAGTACGTCCAGCCCAAGCTTTATTATTACCAGCAGAATCAACCACTTGTACAAACTGACTACAAGTTGGATAGAAAACATCTTCTGGATCAGACGAAGAAATTAATTTTAACTGATCTTCATCAACGGTTGGATGATCATAATCATAAACACGAATAGGCGGATTGGCATTCTTCATTTCATCTATAGGACTGCAAGCATCTAAACAGACTTCTCCATCATCATCACTAAAACACTTATCATTACAAGCATCATTACAACCAGTATAATTACAACTGAGAGTCTCCAATTGGTTAATCTTATTATACTTTACCCAGGCCCATGATAAAACCTCTGTGCCACAATTATCTATCTCTATCATAGGTCCAGCTATTAAAACATTATCGCCAATTTTTGGCGCACAATAAACCGTTTCATGATTCCAATTTAATTTATCATTTATAGCAAAAGCTTGATAATTTTCTGAATCACCACAGTTAAATGAATCTACTTTTACAGCACAACTATCCTTGTCGCTATCAATAAAACCATTATCACCATTATGAGATCGATCCTGGCTAGTATGTATAACATTGGCAACTACCTTTTTAGTTAAAGTAAAATTACCATTGGCTTCGGTACAATAATTTAGAGGAAAGACTCCTTGGTAACCAAGATTAGAACGGCCAGATTTAGCCGCTGAACTTATTTCATCAACTGGATACCAAACTAAGCAAACATTCTTATTTGCCGGATCATGTTGCAAGCAATAACCGACAAGACCATCACTTACCACCTGACTATTTTTACTAGTACAAGAAACTGCATCTTGACTTGGATAAAGACGACATTCTTTAGCAACATATTCACCCTCTTTAACTTGTAAGACTGGTTCAATATTAACGTCATCAAAATATACATAACGCTCTTCCCTAATAGAAACATTATTTGCGCCTAAATAAATACTAATTGACTGCACTCCAGTCGGAATAGTAAATTTGAAAACTTTTCTCTCCCAACCATTAACAGAGCTAGCCGTAGCTGAAGCAATGAGACTATTATTAACAGAATTATAAATCGAAATCTTAGCTTCATAACCACTACCCTTGGTATTAAGTAGATAATTCAAATAATAATCTTTCCCCGGTTGAACAATAATAGGAGAATTAATAGAATGTGGCGATATTTGTTGACCAGCCATAACACGCAAATAGGTCTTACCTTCGGCCGGATAATCAGTTGGTGCATTATCTGGTGAATTAATAATACTATCAGACGACAAATTATTTTCAAAAACACATGATCCGCCATTATCACTCTTACAATCCAATGCTTGAGTAGCTGACTCAAAATTGTAATGAGCATTAGTATTTAAGCCCACCTCTTTCATGGCAGCTAAATTATATTGATCCAAAACAGAATATCCAGTTAATTTACCAATATTTGCATTCGTGCTGCCTAATTGTACATCATCAGATTCTAAGAAATTACTACATTCATTCTTATCATTTAACTGGTTACAAATACCTAAGGCATAACAAGTTTTTTCTTGGGTTTCAGGATTAACTGCATAGGTTAAACAATCCAACCAAGAAGCGCAAACGCGATTTGGACGTACTTTTATTAATTGATTCGCACTACAATTATCACCATTACATAAACTTGGTGGATTTCCGTCTGTACTAGCAGCCGCATCCCAGCCGCCGCTTAAAGATAATAAGCCTTGAGCACCATTAATTGAACGCTCATTAAAGAGAATACAGCCATTATCAAAATTTACCAAACCATTACAACTAGTTTTATCAATATTTTGTTGAAACTGATAATCTAAAATAACCTCCTTCAATTGCACCTCATAGGTCTTCGCTGCGCCACTTATAACCGCCGACGTGTTTGTGCGAGAATGAAAAATAATTCTCTTGCGTGGTTCTGTCTTAGGAATAATTAAACTTGTATAAGTAGAAGCACTTAAATTATTATCTTCTTGCAAAATAGAAACTCCCACCGGTAACTGAAGTTCAACATCGGAACTAATTGTTGCCAAATCAGAAGGATTATCAATGGACAGTATATAAAGTTTATTAGGCTGGATTGTGACTGTCTGCTTAAGAGGACTACCATTCCAAACGCCACCAAAGCTCTCTAAGGTCGGATCAATAATCAAATTAGCAGAAAAGGCGCTAACCGGATCAATATATTCGCTACAGCCAGAAGATGCCGCGCTACATAAAGCGGCTGACTCTGAAGGAACTGGAACTTGATTACCCCCTCCACCAAAACCAAAAGTCTTAAAGTATGATGTCGGACAATCATAGTCATTGTTATCAATTAAACACTGACTATTATTAGCGCAATCATTATCAGTTGCACAAATAGACTGATTTTTTTCAGTGCCATCAATTGAGCCGCTATCATTTAAGTCGCAACGCTTAACTGGCACTTTATACCAAGATTTCCCTTGTTTAGTTGGATCTGAACTAATACGATAAACACAAGCATCACTGCCAGGATTTTTAAAATAAGAAATACCGGAACCATCAACATATTGCCAGGCCTCACAACCAGCATCATCAGCTGCACATAAAATTCTGTCGTAATTATTAGGATTATTTTTCTTAAAGACATCACTCCAATCAAAGCTATTACCGCCGGTTGAAGATTCTCCCAGACGAGAACAACCTAAATCAGCACTGTTGCAACGCTTATTCTCGTCATAAATTACATAAGAAAAACTATCACCAGCAACCTCCACGCACCCATTTTCATCACTATCACAAAAACCATTATTATTGGTGTCCTGCCAAATACCAGACTTATAATCATTATAATTAGCCGTGCTAATCATTAATTCACATCCAACGGCTGAATCCTGACAAAGTTTACTAAATTGACGCAAATAATTACTATTACCAGCACGATTATAATACAATGAACAACCTAAATTATAATCAGGTCCCTGATAATTATCCAATAAGTCATAGAAACAAACATCTGGAATGGTACTACTATCTTTTATTAAATAATAACGATCATTAATGGCTGTTAAAACCATGTTATCTAAATAAAAATCTTTATCAGCAATTATAATTAAAGACTCGTTATCATCAATCTCATGATCCAATGAAACCAAATTTAATTCATAACTACGCCATTCATTGTCTCCCGGCACAACAAAATTTCCATTAGAATTCCTTTCAGTAACATTAAAGTAAGAAATATCGCCCTGTCCATTCATTAATGCCAGGCGTACATTAGTAGCAGCACTGGCACTAGCAGTAAATTTAACATTATAAGCATCACCTGATGTAACGCTAGCGCCTATTATACGGCGGATATGAGCAAAGCTAGCGTTACTGTCACATTCCGTTGTCTGTGTAGCAAGACGATCATAATATAATGAATGACCATTATTTACATTCACAACTTGTGAACTAACAGCAGCATCGCCACACTGCCCCTCCCAGCCATCGAGACCCATTTCAAAACTATAGGCAGCAAGCATCTGTATATTATTACCCAAACTACCATTATATTCGCGACAACCATTCTGTTGAAATGTACAAGACTTGCTTTCGTCTGGAATAGCCTGATAAATACAAGCTTGATCTTGACTACTCCATATACCTCCATTTTTACAAACATAACAAGTATTATTTTCAGTATTCCAGAAACTATTACTACTTTCATTATTTTTAGTAATCCAAGAATTAGCACCTCTACAATAGAAACTACTAGTAATAGTCGCATCAATATTATTTTCAGTTAAGCGATAAGCATGACAATTTTCTGAACAAGTAATAGTATTGGCAGATAAATGATAAGAAATATTACCAGCCTTATTATAGAACTGACGGCAATCTGAATTAAATTTGGGATCGCTTGGAGTTAAATTAAAAATTTCCTGATTACATAAAGCTGAATCATTAGAAGTTACAGATGGATTGCCATTTACATCTTTTTTAAGAGACAAGGATTTCAACTGATAACCACTCTCTTCTGTTCCTACCCAAGTATAAAAATCAGCGCAATCAATCCCTGGCTTAATACATTGTTTTAGTTGAGTATAATATTCTTGCCCCTCACCACCAGCGGCTACTTCGTCAAGATTAGTGAAAGAACTACAACCAACTGCTTCTGCACTACAACTAGTACTATTTTGAGGAATCAATTTTTCTATATAAGGAGAATAAAAATTACTTTCCTTAGCAACATACAGATCATAACCATTACAAGTAGCGTCACAATAATCCGATGAAACTACCTGCGCGGCCACTTTAAAACCAGTGTTAGCTTCTTGATAACTTTCACAACCAACCTCATCTTGATTACATTGACGGGCATAATTATCACAAACTGCAGGAGCGTCAGCCCGCAAACGATAATCTGGACTACTGGAATTAGCATCAATATAACAAGTATCCTCTAAATATGGAGGGATTACTCGCTCATAGGTCTTAAAATTACCATAACTGGAAAAACCAGAATCCCAAGATGTTATTTCCAATTTCATATTTCTAACCGCAAAGGATACTTGAGTTTCAGCGCTGCCACTAGCACCAATCACCAAAAATGACATCTCAGATAAAGGCTTATCTTTTAAATTACGAGTAACTGATAAATGGCGCCAAACATTCTTATCTCTAGTGTCTACTGTTGCTACATAATCATTGCCTAAAACAAGAGATACTTGTGCTCCTTCTTGCAAATAAACATCAGCGCTTAAAGTATAGGTCTCATCTGGCAAAACATTAAAGTTTTTCGGCACTAAAGGCATAGCATTATTAGAAAAAACGCCAATAGTTTTATTAGGAGATTCATTATCTCTAGAAGTTATAAATAAAGCTTTACCATTAGAATTAGTGTCTAACTCAAAAGAATCAATAATTCTAGCCTCCTTATTACCGGTTGACCAAATATTCCAATAGTTATTAATTTGAGAATCAACCAAACTGTCACCAATATTATCATCGACAAAATCAGCGCCCATAATTAAATTTAAGCCCCAGCCCGGTTTTACTCTTATCATTTCAGTACAGGCTTCGTCAGTCGAAGAACAAGAACTTAAATTACCATTAAAATAAGTATTATCCCTAGTATTTTCAGACCAATCAACCTGTGAAGTTACTTGATCATACAGACCAAAAAGAGAATAACGCTTACAACCAACTGAATCAGCATTACAATCGGCGTAATCTAAAGTATTTTCTAAATAAGCTATGCGCTGATTACTATTTACGTTAATAAAAGCGCTGCAAGTATTATCAATAGGCTCACAAGAATTAGAATCAAAGTTCCAAGTACGGCGTTCTGACTGGCAGTAACCATAAGCTTCGCAACTACCATCCGCTCTTTCTTGAATACAACTCTGCTCATCAGCACAATAATCATCAGCTCGAGTAATTTGAATCGTATCAGGCTGACCTTCAACACCAACAGTAATAAAAGAGGTATCAAGAATCTGAGCACTAAAGCCTTGTTTGGCACAATAATTAAGAGGAGCCTTTAAAACCCAATTAGGATCAACCAAATTACGACACCAACTTTGATCATTTACATTAAAATTTGAACTATATTCATTATATTCATCATTAGCACTAAAACAAGAAACAAGATCAATTAAACTTGCATCTTTGTTAGAAGCAGCAGCCACTTCCCAGCTAACCGGAATCAAGCGATATTTACGCATTATTTCCAAATTACGTAAACTATAACTAGTGTCACGATAATCAGCAGTGAATAACCAGTTTTTATGCAAATATCCATCCTGAATTGCTTCTGCCACTGTCTTTTTTTCTGTTACTGCCTGCATTAATTTATCGTCAATAACACACTCTGTTGGTCCAGGATTGTTGTGATCACGACAAATACTTAAAGAAGTTAAAATGTCATAGTCAGCCCGCACTCCAAAATCTGGCTCAATAATACTAGCAGCGCTCTCTTTAACAGCTGTTTCTCCATAACGAATGTTGGGATCATAACTAGCGTTAGTAAAAGAGTTGTTGTTATTGCTAGTTGCCTTTTTACCCAAATTACTCATGAACTTACTATAAGCGGAAAGAGCGAGCTGATTTAAAAAAACGTTAGCAGCATCAATTAAGGCATCCCCAGAAAAAGTAGCCATATTGCTAATATAGTTCTGATCAGAAATTTCCTTCTTAGTTTCAGCGTCGCCAGGCATACCCACTAAATTACCAGCTATATCTTGCATATCCAAAAAACCACCATCAGCTATTAACTTAGTTTCACTAATTTTAGTCGAAGTCTCCATTTTCTTAGTCATGTCGGTACGTAAAGATGCAAAAATACCTAAATCATTTGATACTGGATTAAAAATATTAGAAAAATTATCTAAAAAATCTGGACTCTTAAAAGCAACCATGCGTTCAGCCGCATCAGACCAATTAGCCACCAATTCTGAAGCACTACAATTTGGCGCTTGCGGACGATTGTAGTCAACCAAACCGAGAGAAATTTTTAACTTAGCATCAATTGAAGATGGCTGACAAACCGCCACAGTATTTACCGCTTGCACGCTAGTTACACCATCACGTCCAGTCAACACGGTTCCGCCACCATTAGCAGAATTAATACAAGTATTATAAGTAGCAAGACAATTATTATTACAATCATCTAATTTTTCAGCCTCTTCATCCGCACAAGTATAAATGCAATCAGAAAAATTCACATCACACTGGTCTACACTTTTATCTTTCTGAATACTACGATTCCAATTATTAACCGCTTCTTCAATAAATTGCCCAGCCGCCTCATCACCAATTTGAGCTAAATAATCACCCCAACCCTGAGTAACAAACATCGGTTTCTGACCTTCACCTCCCGAACCAAGCCAAGTAGCGGTATCATAAGCGACCTTATTTAAAGCTGTTCTTACTGTTTTTTGAAAAGCAGCGGCCCCACCTTTTTCATAAGCTTTTTTTAGCCAGTCCCAAACAGGTGTTAAAATATTATTCACCGCTTGATTAAAGTCAATCTGCGCCTGAACGGGTTTAGGCGATAACATAAAAAAAGAACTGACTAAAATCAGCAACATAAAAATCGTTCCAAATTTATGCCATTTAATGGAAACTTTTGGTCTATTATGCATAAGTTTTCAATTAAACTTCTAAATAAAAATTATTTAAATCATTGGCTTTGCCCAACCAACATTTCTTGATAAGTTTTTAATAACTCCTCATCACTTAACTGCTCTAACATTATTGGATCAGCACCACTATCTAATAATAAAGCTCTTAACTGAGCAACATCAGCTTGACCAGACATCATTAATTCTAAACTATCAGTATTTGCACTATCCCCTAAAGCATTATTATTAGGTAAAACTACTGGAGCACTAACGACAACATCGTTAGCCACTACCTCAATTTCACCATTACAATTCTGCCCCGTAGCACAATTAGGATCTGTACCCTGTTCTATTTCTACTCTATCAAAAATACCATCACTATCAGTATCCTCTAAATAAGGCGACGTTCCATATAAATTTCGTTCCTCATTATCAGTTAAACCATCACTATCAGTGTCAAAATTTAATAACGCTGTTTCAAATTCACTAACATTAACTTGATTATCATTCTGCGTATTATCTGCTACATAAAATGGGCTATTAATACGATTATTAAATTGCCAAATCCACAAAATAATAATACCCAAGCTAATAACAGACAGACTTAAAAAGGCAATCCGTTGAGGCTTGGGTAAACTTTTTAAAAATGAGACACGATTCTCATTATTTAGGTCTTCATTATTTGAGTTCTCAGACATATTAATCTTAGCATTTTATAAATAGCCGATAAAAACCAGATTACTAAAATTATAACATAAAAGGAGTGATGCTAGCAACTAAAAGTTGCCACTGTTCTAAGCTTAAATCTTCCGCCCGAGCCTTTAAATTAATATTGGCATTGAGCAAGGCTTTTTCTACCTCATCAGCGCCTATTTTTAACCCACCTTGCAAATTATTTTTCAACATTTTGCGCTTAGCACTAAAACCAATACGAGCAATACGAAAAAAATGTTTAGCTTCCATTAAAGATTCAGGTGTTGGGCGTGGACGATCATAGGAAAAATGCAAAATAGCACTATCCACCTCTGGCGCTGGCCAAAAATCAGAGGAAGGTACAATTTTAATAATATTAGGTTGTCCGTAATATTGTACTGATAAAGACAGCATAGTCATATCAGGAGCGGTAGTAATAATCCTTTCCGCTACTTCTTTTTGCAACATTAACACTAAAGATTTAGGCGGACGAGCTGAAGTTAAAAAAGTTCTCAAAAATATAGAAGTAATATTATATGGTAAATTTGCAACCACACTATATTCTTCATCTTCTCCAAAATGTTCAGCTGGATTAAAATTTAAAATATCTTGATTAATTATTTCTACGTTTTCTACGTCTTGAGAATCAATAGCAATAGTTAAAATACCAGCCAATTTATCATCAAGCTCAACTGCCACTACTCGCGCCGCTTTTTTTGATAATGCTGCTGTTAAAAACCCCAGACCAGGCCCAACCTCTAAAACTGTATCCTCTTTTTTTATTTGAGCGGCATTAATAATTGCTTGATAAATACCTTCGTTAATTAAAAAATTCTGCCCCTTACTACGAGCGGGTTTAATTTCATAAATACGACATAATTCTTTAGTTTTAGCAGCAATATTTTCCATACATTAAACCACAAAATTAACTAATTTACCGGGCACAAAAATGATTTTTTTAATTTCCTTTCCCTCTAGCCATTTAATAACTCCAACTTCTGCTTGAGCACGATCAATCACTTCTCTTTCCGTAGCATCAGCTGGCATCTCAAGTTGAGCTCTTAGCCTACCATTAACTTGAACAATATAAGTTATAATTTCGTCTTTAATTAATTTTTCGTCATACTTTGGCCAACTGGAAAGAAAAATACTCTCCGCCTGCCCTATTTTCTCCCATAATTCCTCGCTTAAATGTGGAGCTAGTGGAGATAAAAGTTTTAGAAACAAAGCCAACTGTTCCTTATTTAAAGGGAGGGCTTTATTTATTTGCCTGTATTCGCTAATACCATTAACCAAAATCATTAAGGCGGAAATAGCTGTGTTGAAATGAAAATCATCAATATCTTCGGAAACTTTTTTAATAGTTTTATGTAAAAGCGCAACAATAGTTTTATCCTCTTTAAAAGGTAAGTCCTCCCTGCTATCAAAAATAAGATTCACTTTTTCTAAAAACTTTCTTGTTCCGGATAAGCCATTAGTATTCCAAGCCGCCGCCTGATCAAAAGGACCCATAAACATCTCATAAACGCGCAAAGCATCAGCACCAAAGCGTTCAACCATATCATCAGGATTAATAACATTGCCCCAGCGCTTACTCATTTTACGTTCATCCTCCCCCATAATTAAACCTACGTGTTTTAAACTAGTAAAAGGCTCTTCATGACTAACAACACCAATATCAAATAAAAACTTATGCCAAAAACGAGCATAAATAAGATGACGAGTAGCATGTTCGGCTCCACCTACATACAGATCCACCGGCGACCAATATTTATCTTTATCCTTTGCTACTAAAGCTTGCTCATTTTTGGGATCAAGATAACGTAGATAATACCAACAAGAACCTCCCCATTGAGGCATGGTGTTTGTTTCCCTTTTTGCCTTAGCACCACATTGAGGACAGTCAACATTTACCCAATCAGTAATCGCCGCTAAAGGCGACTCTCCTGTTCCGGTTGGTTCATAGCTTTTGACCTCCGGCAAAACAACCGGCAAATCACTCTCTGGGACTGCCACTACTCCGCACTTTTTACAATGAATCAGAGGAATTGGTTCTCCCCAATACCGTTGACGAGAATATACCCAATCTTTAATTTTATAATTAATTTTTTTCTGTCCGACATCATTTTTTTCTAAATAATCAGACATTTTTTGACGTGCTTCGGCTGAATTTAACCCAGAAAATTCTCCAGATTTAATTAATTTGCCATCATTAGTGAAAGCTTCGTCTAAGTCGTCTTCGGTTTCATCAGTAATTACGCGACGAATTAATAAATTATGTTTAATCGCAAAAGCAAAATCTCTGTCATCATGAGCCGGTACTGCCATTACTGCGCCAGTGCCATAAGAATTTAAAACATAATCTGCCGCATAAACCAACACTTCCTCTTGATTAAAGGGATTAATAGCCTTAACTCCTTCTAAAACGACCCCTGTTTTTTCTTTATTTAAATCCGTACGCTGTAAATCAGTTTTATTTTTTACTTCTTCAATATATTTTTCCACTTCCGCCCAATTTTTTATCTTATCTTTCAAATTCTGCAACAATTCATTTTCTGGAGCTAAAACCACATAGGTACAACCAAAAATTGTATCAAGGCGAGTAGTAAAAACAGTAATATTAGCTGTTGTATTCTTAATTTTAAATTTAATTTCCGCCCCCTCGCTACGTCCAATCCAATTACGTTGCATTTCCTTAATTGCTTCTTCCCAATCAGGTAATTTATCTAAATCATTTAATAAACGATCGGCATAATCAGTAATTTTTAAGACCCACTGGCGCATTGGTTTTTGTTCTACTAGAGTCCCGCAACGCTCACAACAACCATCATCTAAATCTTCATTAGCTAAACCGGTCTGACAAGAAGGACACCAATTAATAGGAGCAAATGATTCATAAGCTAAACCTTTGTGCCACATTTGCAAAAAAGCCCATTGTGTCCAACGATAATATGCAGGATCAGTAGTATTTATTTCTCTGCTCCAGTCATAAGAAAAGCCAAGCAAGCTTAATTGGCGTTTAAAATTAATAATATTTTTTTCTACAGCGACACGTGGATGTACCTTATTCTTAAGGGCATAATTTTCTGCTGGCAAGCCAAAAGCGTCCCAACCCATCGGATGAAGAACTTGAAAGCCTTCCATGCTTCGTTTTCGTGCAATAATATCAGTAGCAATATATCCTTTTGGATGACCCACATGTAAGCCATCACCAGAAGGATAAGGAAACATATCAAGCACATAATATTTAGGTTTAGCCTTATCTTCTTTTACTTGATATAAATTACTTTCTACCCATTGCTGTTGCCATTTTTTTTCTATTTTGAGATAATCATACATATATACTATTCAAGCTCAATTCCGACTGGCGCATGGTCCGATCCCTGAACCTGGTCGAGAATAAAAGCTTTACTTATCTTTTTTCTAAGTTTAGCGGAAATTACAAAATAGTCAATCCGCCAACCAACATTACGAACGCGCGCAGCAGCCCGAAAACTCCACCAAGAATACTGAATTTTTTCCGGATGAAGCAGACGAAAAGAGTCAAGATAATCAGCCTTTAACAATTTGCCAAACCAACCTCTCTCCTCCTTAGTAAAACCGGCCTTGCCTTCATTTTCCTTCGGTCGCGCTAAATCAATTTCCTGATAAGCTACATTAAAATCACCAGTGATAATCACTGCCTTCTTTTTTTCTAATTTTTTGATAAATTTTAATAGCTCCTCATTAAAAGCTAAGCGATATGGTAAGCGACTTAATTCTTGGTTAGCATTAGGAAAATAAACATTAAGTAAATAAGCTTGTTCTAATTCCAACACTTGTACTCTCCCCTCCTGATCATACTCTTCATTACCAAAACCATTTTTAACCCGATAATTTAAGTTATTTTTTACTAAAATTGCCGTACCGCTATAACCAGGACGCTCTGCTCCGTGCCAAAAAGCTTGATAATCAGTAAATTCTAATTTTAAACTGCTTCTAGTCTTTTCATCTATTTTTATCTCTTGCAGACAAAGAATATCCGGCTTTTCTTGCTTTAAAAAAGAAGCAAAACCCTTCTTCATAACAGCTCTTATCCCATTTATATTCCAAGAAATTATTTTCATAAGATAAATTTTATCAATTAACACCAACTAAATAGCCACAAAGAGATGCTTATGATATAATATAGTTAAATTAAATACTTATTTAGTATAAAGAAAAAATAAGCTTTTTTCAATCAAATATATGAGTTTAAATGAGCGCATAGAATATTTAGAAATGAAGAATAGACATAAAAATAAACTACTTCCCTGGTATAAAAAGTGGTGGGGAGTTGTTATAATAATTTTTGGTCTATTCTTATTAATTTTTATAGTAACAGCTGCTAATTATATTATTGTGCAAATAAAAGATATTAAAGGCAATCAGGCATCTCTTAACCAAGAAGCTGAAATTCAAAAAATCACTCAAGCAATTGATGGCCGCGGAGAAAATTATAGTCTAGGGCCAATTAATGCTAAAGTAAAAATTGTCATTTTTTCTGATTACGCTTGCCCTTACTGCATGCAAGCAGAACCAGTAATTAGAAGTCTTGCCAATCAATACGGTGATCAAATTCGTATCACTTTTCGTGACTATCCTTTACATATGAACTCCATTGAATTAGCTCTAGCTGCTAATTGTGCTGGCGTGCAAAACAAGTTTTGGGAAATGAATCATTTATTATTTAATCAACAAGACGATATTAGCAAATTGAATGAAGTAGAGCTATCCGACAAATTAAAAACAATGGCACAGGAATTAAAATTAAACAGTGCTGATTTTGCTACTTGTTTAGATAATAAAACATATCTTTATCGTCTTAATGATGACTTTGCTGATGCTGAACTTTTAGGCTCAGAGGGTACACCAACTTGGTTTATTAATCGCTATAAAATTACTGGCTACTATCCAGAAGAATATTTTACTAGTATTATTGACGGGCTTTTAGCCCAATAAATAGTTTATGATTCAAATTCGTATTCATGGCCG
This sequence comes from Patescibacteria group bacterium, assembly GCA_016938835.1. Classification (GTDB taxonomy): domain Bacteria; phylum Patescibacteriota; class Patescibacteriia; order Patescibacteriales; family UBA12465. The sequence goes on along the minus strand of JAFGTW010000026.1, from coordinate 5,138 downwards.
TGGTGGGCAAGGAGTGGTAACAGCCGCTGAGCTTTTAGCTTTGGCCGCCTTTAAAGAAGGTTATTTTGCTCAGGCCTTCCCTGCTTTTGGTGTTGAGCGCAGTGGAGCACCAATTCAATCTTTTGTACGCATAGATAACCAAGCTATTATTACCCGTGAGCAAATACAAGAACCAGATATTTTAATTATACAAGACGCCAGCCTTCTTCATAGCAGCGAGGTTTTATTTGGCATAAAAAAAAATACTAAATTGATTATTAATAGCCCAGAAAATCCAAAAACAATTAGTCAGTTATTAAATAAAAAAATACCAGCTAAAAATATAACCAGCAGCCCTGCTACTGAAATTGCTCTACGTCTATTAGGAAAAAATATTGTTAATACTGTAATTTTAGGTGCTTTTATCAAGCAAAATAAAATTATTAAATTAAAATCTTTGTTATCTGCTATCAGTGAAAAATTTGCTGAAAAAGACCAATCTTTAATTAATAAAAATAAAGCCGCTATTACTGAGGCCTATACATATGTCAGAAAATAAAAATAGATTTCAACCACCAATTACCACTCCCGGCTCAGCCTTAAATAATAAAACAGGAGACTGGCGCACTGAAAAACCAGTGATTGATAAAAATATTTGCATTGGCTGTTCTCGTTGTGCTAAATTCTGCCCAGACAATTGTATTATGATGAAAAAAGATAAAGAGGGCAAATTAAAAGCTGAAGTTGATTATGATTATTGCAAGGGCTGCGGTTTGTGTGCTGCCGAATGCCCAGTCAAAGCCATTAAAATGGAGAAAGATTTTTAACTTATGAAAAAAAATATAAAAACTCAATTTTTAGAAGGATCTAATGCTGTATCTCTAACTATAGCCAATATTCAACCAGATGTAGTTTCTGCCTATCCTATTACCCCACAAACACATATTGTAGAAGACTTAGCTAAGTTTAAAGCGCAAGGCAAAGCAAACTATGAATATTTGCGAGCAGAAAGCGAATTTGCTGCTGCCTCTATTGTCGTCGGCGCCAGCGCCACTGGTAGTCGCGTTTATAGTGCTACTAGTTCTCAAGGTTTAGTTTTAATGATGGAGGTTTTATATAATGCTTCCGGCTTACGTCTACCAGTCGTGATGACGGTGGCTAATCGCGCCGTTGGCGGTCCGATAAGTATTTGGAATGATCATAGCGATGCGATGGCGATGCGCGACGCCAGTTGGACGATGTTCTTCGCTGAAAATCACCAAGAAGCGGTTGACTTGCATATTATTGCTTATAAATTAGCCGAAGAATTTAATCTTCCGGCCACTGTTAATATTGATGGCTTTATTTTAACGCACTCATTTGAAAATGTAATTATCCCTAGCAAAAGTGATATTAAAAAATTCTTACCCTCCTATAAGCCAGCATTAGGGACTTATCTTAATCCAAAAAAACCAGTAACTCTTGGCGCTTTTTTTACTCCTGAACACTTTTGGTTAGAAAAAAAGCGAATAGATGAAGATTTAAAGCATATAATTACAGTTTTTCCCAAATATTATAAAGATTGGAAAAACATTCTCCCTAGCCCTATTTCGGTTAAAGCTTGTTTGGATGATGGTCTAACTGAATATTGTGGACCAAAAAACCCCAGCACTTTATTAGTAGCTATGGGTTCAGTTGTAGGAACGATTAAAGAAACTTTAAGGCATAATAAAAATGTTGGCATTTTAAAAATTCGTAGCTATCGCCCTTTTCCTAAAAAAAGCCTACAGAAAATTGCTTATCAATGTAAGCATATCGCTGTTATTGAAAAAGCAATGTCTAGTGGAGCTTATGGTCCTTTATATAGTGATGTTGCTGCTTCTCTTCCTCACTTTAAGGGTATCACTAGTAATCATATCGTCGGCCTAGGCGGACGTGATATTAATATTAAAACAATTCAAAATATTATTAAGTCTGCCAAGCGGGCACAAATTAAATTCTGGTAAAAATATGAAAAAAAATAAGGCTATAAATTTAATAAAACTGAATCTGATAAGCTGGCTATTTTTTAGCTTGATTAGTTTTATGCCAAGTATAGCCCACGCTGCTATTGAAGACCCTATTGTTTTTCAGCCTCAAGTCGGAATACCTGGATTTAATACCACTACCACTCTGGATGAAAGAAGTACTACTTATATTGGGCAATTAATTCAAGCCTTCTATAATTATGGCTTATCTATTGGAGGCATACTGGCAGCCGTGGTGTTAATGTCCGGAGGTTTAATCTGGTTAACTTCCGCTGGCAGCAGTGATAAGATTAGTCAAGCTAAAAACCTGATGATTGGCAGTATTACTGGACTTAGTCTATTATTTGGTGCTTGGATAATTTTAAATACAATTAATCCTAATTTGATTAATTTAAAAGTAGCAGATATTAAATATATAGAAAAGGTAACCTATTGTTGTGATACAAAAAAAGGATTAGTAGATAAAAATGAAAATGGGCAGTGCACTACAGGTTCATTATGTGATCCAGGAGAAACATGCTCAAACAATGGAAATAATATATTTTCTTGCACAAATAATGAAGAGTATACTTGTTGTGTATATAATTCAAACAGCATAACTGCTGGATTACAAAGTATATGTATATCTATTCAAGAAGGCTCCTGTCCAGCCACAACAGAAAATTTTGGTGGCGGTAAATTAAAATACACACTTGAAAATCTTTATTGTGGAAACAGAAAAACTTTTGGTAGTGATAGCTGTGTAGCATCAGATTGCTCTAAACAAGAAGATGGAACTAATTGTGGCGGGCCTAATGATTATTGTTATAGTCATACTTGTTATGTGGGACTTGGTAGTGCAGGAGAACCTTGCGGTAATGAAGAGGGTTCAACGTGTTCTACAAGTAGTGATTGCACTAGTGATTGGGGTTGGCGCCGATGTAGCGAAGGATTAACTTGTTGTAAAGACTATGGAACTTGGTAAAACTTATATGTCAAAATATTCAAAACAAAAACTTAGCCCCGGACACAATGCTTGTGCTGGTTGCGGTCAATTAAGTGCTGTTCAATCAGTTATGAGAGCTTTAAATGATGACACTATTTTAATTAGTGCTACCGGTTGTTTAGAGGTAACTACTACCGCCCACCCTCAAAGTGCCTGGCAACTACCTTGGATACACTCTCTTTTTGAAAATGCGGCAGCAATTGCTAGTGGCATTAAAGCGGCTTTAAATAAAAAAAAGAAAAAAACAAAAGTAGTAATTCAAGCAGGAGATGGTGCCACCTATGATATTGGCCTAGGTCTAATTAGTGGCATGTGGGAAAGAGGTGAAGATATTCTATATATCTGCTACGATACGGAGGCCTATTCCAATACTGGCATACAAGCTTCAGGCTCAACCCCTTGGGGCGCAAATACTGTTACCACGCCCGCTGGTGAAAAAAGTTTTGGCTCCAGTCAGGTAAAGAAAGATATGCTAAAAATTGCTTTAGCTCATGGTTTAAATTATGTAGCCCAAAGCACCACCGCTTTTCCAGATGATATTACCAATAAAGTAAAAAAAGCTTTAGCGACACCTGGACCATCATATATCCAGATATTAAGTCCCTGTATTCCTGGCTGGAAAATTAAAACTAATCAAGCTGGTCAAGGTGGACGCTTAGCGGTGCAAACTGGACTTTACCCTTTGTTAGAATATGTTAACGGCATATTAAGTACTTCAAGCATTAATCAAAATTTCAAAGCCCTTCCTGTAAGTGCATATTTATCTCTTCAGGGACGTTTTAAACATTTATCTCAGAAAGAAATAAGCAATATTCAAGCATTAGCCAATAAAAATATCAAACTTTTTAAACTATGAAAAAACTGATATTTATATTATTTTTATTCTCTTTATTCCTACCTAGTCATGTTATAGCTAAAACTACAACATTGATAAACTGTTCAACTGCAACGAAAACTACCAATCAAGCATCTGATACTTGCTTTGTTAATGGAGGAAAAGTGGAGGCGGATTATCAAAATTGCGGAGTAGATTGGTTAGGTGAAAATGAAGTGTGTTGTTGTCAAGAAAAAATAGATTATAATTGCTCTTGGCGAACAGAAATTTCCACATTAACACAGGGTAGTGTCACTGTGGGTGGATGCCTATCTACAGAACATACCTCTACATATACAGACTGTGATCCAAATACTAAACCTGCAAACTCAGTTCAGCTCTATTCATCACAACGCACTTATTGTTGTTGTCCTGGATCTACAACCGTAGAAAAGGCTAAATTCACCATGCCTGAACCAGAAATTTTAGATATTAATACCTTAAAGTTAAGCACGGCAACCTGTACTGAACCAGACAACGCTGGCACCTGTTCCATTCCTTGGATTGCTCAGCTGATTCAATATTTATATACTTTTGGGCTCGGTATTGGCGGCATTTTAGCAGCGGTCGTTTTAATGGCTGGTGGTTTAATCTGGCTCGTTTCGGCTGGTGACGTCACTAAGATTACTCAAGCCAAGAGCTTAATAGTGGGAAGCATTACAGGCTTAATGATATTATTTGGCTCTTATATATTACTTACTCAAATTAATCCCAATTTAGTTGTACTCAAACCCTTATCATTAAAAATGATTGAGCAAAAACTTATAACTCCTGATAAAGAAGCAGCGACGCCAATATCTCTTGATATGGAAGGAATTGCTCAAATTACAGGAGTTAAATGCGGAACAGATACCATAGCCGATATTATTAAAAAATCAAAAGGTAAAGTAACTTATAACAACCCTAATAGAGGCTCTACTGGTCCAAATGATACTGTTTATAATGATTGCTCTGGATTTGCTAATTTTGTTTTAAAATGTGGATTAAATAAAGATGCGGCAAGTTATACTGGAGATATATTCTCAGAACAAACTAGTTGGGACGGTAATGTCGCTTCACTACAAGTAGGAGATTTAATTGGTTGGGCGCCAACTAATTCAGATCAAGGCAATGGTCATGTTTTTATCTATATGGGTAATGGTGTCTTTGGCGATTGTCACGGAGGTACTAGTGGTCGCAAAACTGGTAATTGTGTTTCAACTGATATTAATGTAAATACTATAAAAAATTCCGCTCAAAGCTATTCTAACGGCAAATTATTTATAAAAAGATACTAAATAAGTAAGCAAAAAAG
>JAFGTW010000025.1 GCA_016938835.1 Patescibacteria group bacterium | reverse complement strand
GAGCATAGAAAATCATTCTTGCTCTGGTATAATTGGTTCAAATATAATGACTAATTTACCAACTATTTTTGGGTATTAAACCTTTTTTATACTATAATATAAGTATCTTAATTATTTAAATTAATAATGCATCAATTATTTTTTATAAGATTAATATATGCTATAATTAATTTATAGATTAAAACATTTAAAATATAATTTTTGTAATATTTGACTTTTTGTAGGTTTATAAATATACAGTATGAAAAAAATATATATACTAGGAATACTCTTAATCTTCGTTGTTTTTTTGTACCCTTTATCGCTAAAAGCTGAACAAACTATTGCTAAGTCTGAGATTTTTGAGGCCAGAGTTGTAGAAATAATACAAGTTCAAGAAAAAATTAGAGAAAATGGTGTTAAATTTGAGCAGCAAAATTTAAAGCTTGTAGGACTGGAAGGATATTGGCTCAATAAAGAATTAATATATAATGGTATCTCGGAAATTGACGTTGCTAATGTTAACTCTTACAAGATAGGCGATAAGGTTCTAGTTGACGGACAAGTCAATGAGCTTGGTGAAGAAAATTTTTATATTACTGATTTTGTTAGAAGTAAATATCTATATGCTCTGTTTGTAATTTTTATTATTATTGTATTACTTGTCGGTAGAGCTAAAGGTTTTAAAGCGCTAATTGGTTTGTTTTTAAGTTTTGTAGTTATAATTAGATTTATACTACCTCAAATATTAAAAGGAGCAGATCCATTTTTATTAAGCTTAGCCGGAGGATTAATTATTCTCGGAATAATGATTTATCTTACTGAGGGCTTTAAGCTTAAATCACACATAGCCATACTATCTGTGTTAATTTCACTATCATTTACTTTATTACTGTCAATAATTTTTACAACCCTAACTAAATTATCAGGATTAGCACAAGAAGAGGCAGCCTTTCTAATTGGAATAGATAATGTTGATATTAATTTTAAGGGTTTATTATTAGCTGGTTTCATTATTGGGTCCATTGGCGTGCTAGATGATATTATTGTTGGTCAAATTGAAGCCGTTGAACAAATTAAATTAGCTAATCCGACCTTATCGGCAAAAAAAGTCTTTACAATGGCTTATAAAGTTGGAAATACTCACATTGGCGCGATTATAAATACTCTTTTTCTTGCTTATGCTGGAGCTGCTTTACCATTACTTTTATTATTTATTTTAAATCAAGACTCTGGCATAACCTTTAGTAGGCTTATAAATACCGAAATAGTAAGCACTGAAATAGTTAGAGCCTTGGTTGGTAGTATCGGCGTAGTATTATCAATGCCCATAGCTACTTGGTTGGCCGCTATTCAGTTAAAGCCAAAAAATGATTAAATTTAAAGACTTAACCAATTTAATTTATTGATTTTTCATAAAATAACCTTGATATTACCTAATTTTTTTATATTACACCTTATGTAAGGAAATATATTTTTAAATTAAAATGTAGTTGATGATATAAAATTAGTAATATGGATTATTTTATAAATATCATAGATATTAACTCTAATTTGTTATGAGTAAATTGAATCATATTAAATTTAGTGCTAACTCCGGTTTTACTTTGATTGAGCTTTTAGTAGTTATTGCTATTATTGGCTTACTGTCAACTATATCAATACTTGCTCTTAATAGCGCTCGTTCCCACGCTCGTGACTCTAAGAGGCTCAGTGATACTTCTGAGATAGTTAATGCTTTAGAAATGTATTACTACGATAATAACGCCTACCCTGAATGTTATGGTAGTAGAAGCGATATTTTAGATAGTGGTTGGTATACCTGTTTAGAACCAGCATTAGCGATTTACATGTCTAAATTACCTAAAGATCCAGGAAAGGGAACTTACTATTCTTACGCACCATCTGTTTTAAATGCAGGTCAAGGCGCTTTATTATATTTTTATTTAGAAAATTCAACTCCAAACTTAAGTAGTATTAATTATATATATTGGAATATTTATTATTTATATTCTCGTATGATTGGTCAGTATTATTAATTAGTGAGTATTATTATGTCTATATTAATTAATAAAGGAGGGAATGTAAAAAAATTCTTAAGAGATTACTATCCGCTATTATTCATTTTGCTTGCGAGTCTTATTTTAATTATAGCTCCTTTCATTTTTAGTAATAATTTGGAGGGATTTGATACTGCTGGTCAATACGCGAATGCTTACTATATTCGTTCAGCTTTTTGGCCTTGGCCTGGTGGCTGGAACGCCATGGTGTTAACTGGTTTTCCTCAGGGTTTATTTTATCCGCCATTTTTTCATTGGTTAAGCGCTGCTGTTAGTTTTGTAATGCCATTGTCATTAGCATATAAGTTAATTTTAAGTCTGGCAGTTATTGCTTTTCCGTTAATATATTTCATTTTAGCTAAAAAGATTTTATTAAAATCTACTCTTGCCACTTTAGCTTTGTTGCTGTCTGGTATTTTTTATTATTTTGATTTAGGAATTAATGACAATCTATTTGCCGATTTGTATTTTGGCATGTCTTCTCATCTTTTTTCTTTAACCTTATTCATTGCATATCTTTATTTTTTATGGTCTTTTTATCAAAATAAGGGTAGATGGCAGTGGGCCGGTATTTTTTTAGCTTTAATTATTATTACACATGCTATCTCTGGTTTTGCGGCAGTTTTATTTGGCTTAGTCTTCCTATTTCTAAGTTGGCAAAATCGTGAAATTTTTATTAAAACTATTAAGCATTTAATTTTAGCATCTTTACTGTCTTTGTGGTGGTGGCTACCTATGTTACTAAATATTTCCTATATTTCTGGCAGTGATGTTAGTCATACGGCAGCACCTATTTTAATTTTATTAATGCCTTTTATCCTCATCATTAGTTTAATAGTTGGTACGGAGAAACATGATAGTAATATCTTTTTAAAAACAGTATCCATTTTTAGTTTTTTCATCATCACCATTTATCTATTTGGTCGCATGTTTGTAATTCAAAATTTTCCTATTCATGTTAGTCGTCTTTTGGTTTACCCGTTACTGTTGACGCCATTGCTCTTTGTAAGTCTTATTTCTAAAATGAGATTTAATTGGAAAAAAATAAACTTAGCTCTAATATTTGCTTTTAGTTTTTATATTTTCTATTTTAGAATTATTCCTGTTGGTCCTTTTAATACTTTACTATTGGATAATTTGCAAGACTATTATGAAAAAGGGCGCGTAATTGTAACTGGAGGTAGTCGTTATTTAGATAATCGTTTCCATATTACTAGAATGAAATTAGCCATTGAGCAAAACATACCCATATCCGAAGGTTTGTTTGTAGAATCTTCAGCTAATGGTTGGTTTATTATGTCTATGATGAAGAGTTGGGATAATACAGACCCCACTTTCGTTTGGGCGTATAAAAATTTAATTAATGTTATAGATTTACATTGGGGGGCAAATATTATGGCGGTTAATTACGAATATCGGATAAACGATTTACGACCATCTCAAGAAGAAATTAATTTGGCGGAGATGCAAGTAAAAATAGCGTCTTCTACAAAATTAGCCAAATTGAGAGATATTAACAAAGAGAAAGAAGAGTCTATTTTATCCTTCAAAAACGAACGTATTCGTCTATTTGATAACGAGCGAAAAATGGATATTTTGGCCAGTCCTGACAGTGCTTTTTATTATCAAACTTTTTATAAGTTGGGTGATTTTGCTTTAGCGGAGGCTTTAGCGGTTAGACCTGTAAATATTAGTAGCGATTGGCGAGAAAATACGAGACGTTGGTGGTCTACTGATTGGTTAAGAATTAATACTACTGATGGTGTATATAATAAGCCAATTTTAATTTATAAACACGATGTATCTGACTGGAAATTAGCATCAGCTCCTCTTGCCCTACCTCTATCTTTATCGTCACAAAATATGGATACATTTTCAGTGGATGCTACAGACTTAGAAGTTCCAGCGCCTATTTATGTGAAAGTATCTTATTTTCCTTTTTGGCGGGCTTTTGATAGCACGGGGAAGCAATTAGAGATATATAAAGCGTCTCCTAATTTTATGTTAGTTTATGGGCAGGGAGAAATTACTTTTAAATATATAGAACCTACATATTATTTTATTAGTTTTATTGTTTCTGGACTAGCTCTATTTGTTGGTTTCGCTAGTTTAATATTCTTAAGGCCCAAGAATTAATTTTATTTAAATTTTTACATAATTTATTAGATCTTATTTTTATTTATTGTATTTGTATCCCTAATTCGGGTCTGTTATCTTGAATGAATTAAATGATATATAAAAACAGGTTTTTTTGACCTGTTTTTTGTTATTGAACTTTGCTTTATTATTAGTTTATTTTTTAATTACAATCATATTTTTTTCAAAGATATTTATTTCCTTATGGTTTCCGGTGGGATAATCTCTTATTGCTTCATAAAGATTTTGGCTGCTATAGCGATAATTTTCTCCATGTCTAGTGCCAGGGTCATTGGTAATAAACTGATTATTTATTGGATCATAGCCAAGGATTACAAGCATGTGTGTACTTGGTCCTGGCGCCACAAAGTTAGGATTATTCAATTTTCTTCCATCAAAGGCTGCTACCACTAAATTACCTTTAGTTAACTCATCAATAATTTGCTGTTGACTGACATCAGTAAAACGCTCAACTTGATTGTATTGAAAATAATCTTTGAAAATCCAATCAAGAGTATCTTGAGTGGAAGTATCAACAGCAATACCATATTTTTCATCTAGCCAATTAGACAAAGCAACAATTTCACTTTCAGCCTGGGCTTTAGTTAGGGCTTTATTTTTAACCCAGTACATTGCCATAATAGCAGAGGCTTCTTCGCAGCCGTTTTGCTGTCTAGGGTCAGACCAATTAGCTAAAGGTGCTTGAGCTGTAAAGGGAACGCCACTAATAATAATCTGATTATTGTTTAAACTTGGTGATTTAATATAATTTTTAATCTCCAATTCCAGCTTAGTTAAATTATTATTACTAATGCCTAAACCCAATTCTCTCATAATTCTAAAGGCATCGGCTGGCCGTCCGAGATAATATTTATGTCGATCTTGCGGATAGATGTAATAAGCCTCGCCGTTTTTTTCAACATCTAATAAAATGCGTCCAAGTAAATTATCCGGGAAGACACTGGTGCGACTGATAATATCATGAGTAACACCAAGAGCTTGTTCGCGCATAATTCTAAAGGCGTCGGCTGGCCGTCCGAGATAGTGCAGCGCTTGATCCTTGGGGCTCAAATACCAGGCTTCTCCATTTTTTTCTACTTGTAGAAAGATTGACCCAGAATGAGAAACAAGTAAACTAGTAGCCTGGGTGGTCTGTGGACAAGCTAACATTAGTAGTAATAGTATAATTAGTAGATATTTGCTCATATCTATATATTACTCTATATAAATGTGAATGTATACAAATTGTAAATAATTAATAATAAAAGAACTGGGTAGGTATTTTTTTATAAACTATTGCTTAAATTTCAATAATAGGTTAAAGTAAATATTATTTATTAAATATTTTTATGGCTAAACGAGACACTGGAGTGGGTAAGGGTAAAAAATCTCACTCTCATAAAACAGCAAAAAGATTAGAAATTAAGCGAGTTATGCTTGAGGAAAGAGCAAAAAAGCGCGCTAAGAAATAAAAATAATTTCTATATATTGCAATTTTTTAAAAATGCCCGTTTTTCGGGTTTTTTTAAATTGGCTAATTATGTTTTTCATGCTAATATTATTATGTTAATAAAAGTCAAAATATAATTTTTTATGTCAAAAAATAAAGTTACTATTATCGGGGCCGGAATGGTTGGCAGTACTAGTGCCTTCGGTTTAATTGCTGCTGATATTACCGAAGAAATCGCCTTGATAGATCTCAATAAAAAAATGCTTGAATCACAAGTAATGGACCTACAACATTCTGTTCCTTTTTGGGGATATACTGAAGTTAAGGCAGGCGACTATAATGATATTAAAGATAGTAATTTAGTGATTATAACTTGTGGAGCCTCACAGAAAGTTGGGGAAACACGTTTAGATTTATTAAAGAAAAATGCTAGTATTATTAAAGAAATAATGCCTAAGATTTTTAATAAGAATCCAGAAGTAGTTGTTTTAATAGTCACTAATCCCGTTGATATTCTGGTTAATATCGCTTGTAAAATGTTTCCGCGCAAAAAAAATCAAATTTTTGGCTCTGGTACAATTTTGGATACAGCTCGTTTGCGCTTAATTTTAGGAGAAAAAATGTCAGTTGATCCTAAAAGTGTTCATGCTTATATTGTTGGGGAGCATGGTGACAGTGAACTAGCTCTTTGGAGTACAGCCATGATTGGTAATACTCCAATTAATCGTTTCGCTAAAATATCAGCTAAAGGGAAGAGACAAGTATTTAATCAAGCTAAAAATGCCGCCTACGCCATTATTGAAGGCAAGCAAGCAACTTATTATGCTATTGCGGCTGGTGTTGTCCAATTAAGTAAGGCTGTTTTATTTGATAAGAAAACTGTTTTCACCGCCTCTCATCCTTTAAACGGAGAATTTGGTCTTAAAGGCGTTTCATTAAGTTTGCCAGTTGTAATCGGTAAAAAAGGCATTCTTCGAAAAATTAATTTAGATATTTCAACGGAAGAAAAAAAATTATTGCATCAGTCTGCGGAAAAATTAAAAAGCGCAGAAAATGGATTAAACTAATTTTTACTCAATATTTACTAATCTTTTTGATGGATCTTAGACTCTTCCACGGTTTTGTTTTTTGTTGCAATGAAGGTTTAATATGAAAAAAATATTTCATTACACAATTAAATTTATATTATTTCTTTTTTTAATAGCAGTATTGTTTTTAGCTAGTGGTTTTTTTGCAGTTCGCTGGGGTCTAACTAATGTGGCTGGAGAAGAAGATGGCAATTCTTTTGCTTATAATTTAATTGCCGAAGAGAAACCAATTGAACAATGGATTAGTCCTGGTTTACCAGAAAATCTATCTATTTATGGAGAAAATGAATATTTAAATTGGTGTCGCTTAGGCGTAGCCACTGAATTATCTCCTTATGATGCGAAAGGCATGTTCGAAGCTTATACTTATACTAAATCATCGGCATTATTAGATAGAATGATACTTGCTCTTAGCTTGCGACAAGGGCAAGATAGTATTTTTAATGAACTATTAAATGATTGCAAGAATGAACCTAGTATTTGGAATGAAGACTCTTTAAAACTTGCCTTGATGGAAGTTGAGGCTAAAAGTGTTTACACTTGGCAAAATGGTGAACCTTGGCAAATAATTAAAGAAGCTATTATCAAAGATGAGTCTTTAATTAAAGAGGTCTCAAAAATTACCAGCATACAGCCACGCTTATTAGTATCCGTGGCGATAGTAGAACAGTTAAGATTATACTACACTCAAAGAGAGTTCTATGAGCAATTTTTTAAGCCTTTAAAGATATTAGCCAATGCTAATAAAATGGCTTGGGGTGTAATGTCAATTAAAGAAAAGATGGCCATTGAAACAGAGGCGCATTTGCATGATAAAAAATCTGAATTTTATCTTGGCCCTGAATATGAAAATTTACTTAACTATACAAGCACTGACAATATCGCTAAGGAGCGCTACGATCGTTTAACTAATGAAAAGAATCATTACTATTCTTATCTGTACGGTGCTTTAATTATTAAGCAATTACAAGAACAATGGCTTAAACATAAATATGATCTTACATATCGACCAGAAATAATTGCCACTCTTTTTAATATTGGTTTTAATAATTCTGAGCCAAAAGCTAATCCGTCAGTAGGCGGTTCCACTCTTGAAATTGAAGGTGAAAAATATTTTTTTGGCTCACTTGCTTTTGAATTTTATTACTCTGGAGAATTAAGTGAGACCTTTCCTTTTGATTAAAAAAATTATTCAAATATAACCTCGTTGTATGTTAAAATGAGAAACAATTATTTTATGTTAATTTTATGATTAATTACTATAAACGTAGTCTAAAAAATTTAAATATAAAAAGCCTACAAAACTATCAAGACGGGTGTGTTATTTTAGCTAGTAGTCCCAGTGATAAAGAGTTGGATGATTTAGCTCTGAAATTTAATTTAGAGAGAGATTTATTATCTGATGCTCTAGATCCCTACGAGGTGCCACGCATGGAAATAGAAAAAAATGCTGTTTATGCTTTTGCTCGTATACCAAGTGAAGAGAACACTCGTGTATCTACTATTCCTTTACTTATTATTGTAAGCAGTGGGTTTTTAATGTTAGTTGCCAAGAAAGACTTAGATTTTTTATTTAAGGATTTACGCAAACGTAAAGATTTTTTTACCACTCAGCAAACAACATCTTTTTTACAAATATTTGGCGAAATTCAAGCTGATTACGGGCAAATGCTAACTAAAATAAACAAGAGAATTAATTATTTTGCCTTAAATATGGATGAAATTAAAGATAAGGATATTGCTAACTTTATTAATTTTGAAATTACCCTTAATGAATTTTTAAGCGCCCTCATTCCAATACGCCACACTTTAAATAATATATCTCATGGTAAAATATTAAGTTTTTCCGCGGATGATGATGAGCTTTTAGATGATTTGCGTTTACAAAATGAACAATTAATAGAACGTTGTAAAAGTAATTTAACTAACTCTACAAATTTACGCCAGGCCTACGAGGTTATTTCTACTAGTCGTTTAAATCGTACGATGAAACTTTTAACAGGTATGACAGTTATTTTAGCGCTGCCAACCATGATCACGAGTTTTTATGGCATGAATGTAGCTTTACCTTACGCTCAATCTCCTTTTGTCTTCTGGGGAATATTAATATTTATTTTTGCTCTAGTTGGTGTTTTATTTATTGCTTTCCGTGGACGCAAATTATTATAGCTTAATTATTTTTTCGTTTATTTTAAAATACAGGTCTCGTTTTTCGGGACCTTTTTTGATGAAAAGGGGCAGCTCTGCCTGACTAGATTTTATATATTTTTCATGTTATACTCAGCGAAGGCTTATAAATAATTTATAGCCAATTTACAGAAATATTTACCCTAATATTAAATAATTTAGTTAATTTGAAATTAAAAATAAAGTGCTAAAAATATTAAGATGTCCGACATATTTAAATTAAAATCAGAATTTGAGCCAGCTGGCGATCAGCCACAAGCTATAAAAAAACTCCTTCAAGGCCTGGAGTCTGGTTTTGATTATCAAACTCTTTTAGGTGTTACCGGATCTGGAAAAACATTTACCGCTGCTCAAGTAATAGCCGCTCATAATAAACCAGCGCTCGTCATAGCCCCTAACAAGGCTTTAGCTGCTCAGCTTTATCGTGAATATAAAAATTTCTTTCCAGAAAATGCGGTTCATTTCTTTGTCTCATATTATGACTACTATCAACCAGAGGCCTATTTACCCATAACGGACACCTATATTGATAAGGAGGCGATGATTAATGACGAGATGGATCGTCTTCGTCATGGCGCTACTTCAGCCTTATTAAGTCGGCGTGATGTAATTGTTGTCGCCTCAGTCTCTTGTATCTATAATCTTGGTGTGCCGATAAATTATTTAGGGGCTTCATTGCATTTAAACATTAATCAAACTATCACCAGGCAAGATTTAATTAGACAGTTGGTGTTAATGCAGTTTGAGAGAGTGAATGGTGAAGTGCAACGCGGTCAATTTAGAGTTAGGGGCGATGTATTTGAAATCAGACCAATGTCAGAAAATGTTGTCTATCGTCTTGATTTAGAAGGGCAGAGTGTAAAAAATTTAAGTATTATAGACAATACTACTAAAAATATTTTAGAAAATTTGCAAGAGATTGTAGTATTTCCACCTAAACACTTTGTTTCTACCAAGCCGCAGATTGAACAAGCTATTAAGAATATTGAAGAAGAATTACAAGACCGTTTAGCTTATTTTAAATCTAATGGCCTACTTCTAGAGGCAGAAAGACTAGAAAGACGTACTCGCTACGACATGGAAATGCTACATACTCTTGGCTATTGTCATGGCATTGAAAATTATTCTAGACACTTATCAGGCAAACTGGCTGGAGAGGCTCCAGATCCGCTTCTAAGCTATTTTCCTCTTAAAAACGGCAAGCCAGATTTTTTAACCATTATTGATGAGTCTCATATTGCCATTCCGCAAATTAGGGGTATGTATAATGGTGATCGTTCTCGCAAAGAGACTTTAGTTAAATTTGGTTGGCGCCTACCGAGTGCTCTTGATAATCGCCCTCTTAAATTTGCTGAATTCCAAAAAAGAGTCGGTCAAGTCATTTGCACAACTGCTACGCCAGGAGATTATGAAAAAGAGCATTCTAAACAGATTGTTGAGCAAATTATTCGTCCAACTGGTTTAGTTGATCCAGAAATTGAAATAAGGCCAGTCTACGATAAAAAAACTGATTACAGCCAAATTAATGATATTGTTAATGAGTGCGAAAGATTGTCTGCTAAAGGTGAACGAGTTATTATCAACACTTTAACTAAAAAACAGGCCGAAGATCTGAGTGTTTATTTAAATAATAAGAATATCAAGGCTAATTATCTTCATTCCGATATTAAAACCTTTGAACGAACTGATATTTTAAAATCATTTCGTGAAGGTGCTTTTGATGTATTGATTGGCGTTAATTTACTTAGAGAAGGTTTAGACTTACCTGAAGTAACTTTGGTGGCAATTTTAGATGCTGATCGTGAAGGTTTCTTACGTAGCCAAACCTCGCTACTGCAAACTATGGGCAGAGCTGCTCGTAATGTTTCTGGTAAAATAATTTTATATGCTGATAAAGAAACTGATTCTATGAAAAAAGCGATGGCTGAATCAAGCAGAAGAAGAAAGATTCAGTTAGCCTATAACAAAAAGCACAATATTGAGCCAAAAACAATTATCAAGAAAATTGAGAGTTTACTTGGTTTGGAAGAAGAAAGAGAAGAGAATCAATATTTTAAAAATGAAAAACATAATCATAAAAAATATAAAAATAGAAAAGATATAACCGTTCGTCGGCGTAATAGTAAAAAAAATTAAGTAACGACTTAGTTAATGATAATATGCAAGATAAGATAATTATCCGCGGAGCACGGATGCACAATTTAAAAAATATTAATTTAGAAATACCCCATAATAAATTAACTGTAATTACTGGTGTTTCTGGTAGCGGTAAATCATCGCTGGCTTTTGATACAATTTTTGCCGAAGGACAAAGGCAATATGTTGAATCTCTCTCACCTTATATGCGTCAGTTTTTAGGCCAGAAAAAACCAGCTGATGTTGATGAAATTTTAGGCTTAGCCCCAGCTATATCAATTGATCAAAAAGCGCTATCGCATAATCCACGTTCAACTGTAGGCACATTAACCGAAATTCATGATTACCTAAGAGTGTTGTATGCTCGCTTGGGTGAGGTTT
>JAFGTW010000024.1 GCA_016938835.1 Patescibacteria group bacterium | reverse complement strand
CAAGGAGGTGTATAATAATTTTTTTATATTTGTGATGATTAACGCAAAAATCTAAATTTGAGTTGCTTGCAAATATTTACAAATACTCGACACTAGTATCTTTGGGTTATTCCGTTTTAGCACAATTAACAAGGTTTTTAAATTAGATGAATTGAGGAAGATTGATATCTGAGCTTGACAGTTTATAGCATACCCTGCTTAGGCATCTTGCAATTTATTTTTTAGTTCCGTTCTTATGTGACTGAAGTGGCGGAAGCGTATCGGCCAAGCGCATTTGGAGCTAAAAAAGAACGCGTTTTGTCAGGACAAAAGATTGTAATCGGCAGATTTGGAGGGGATAGGCCAAAATAAACAATAAATTTAATGGCATAATCGCTTAAAATTATTTATATTTGGCTTTCACTTAAAAGAATTTAGTTATTAAACCCACGCTACTATTAAAAAAGGTCGTTCATCGTAATAAGTTACGATTGCTTGTTGTATTTCCATACGACAAAGAAATAATTTCTAAGATTAGAAAAATTGATGGTTATTTTTGGAGTCGAACATTAAGAGGCTGGCATATTGAGTATAGTAAGGAAAATATTAATAGCCTAAAACAAGCGCTTAAGAATGATGTTGAATTTAGATTTGATAATTCGATATATAATGAAGAGCTGAAGGTTAAAACAGCAAGAAATCCTAGAATTATTTCAGAAGATAATAAAGCAATAATAAGAGCGTATGTTAAGTATTTAAACGGTAAACGCTATAGTGAAAGTACGATTAAAACCTACTATACATTTATCGCAGATTTTTTTGATTACATAAAGGATACGCCGTTAGATAGTTTAAGTAACAGGCATGTTGAAACCTTTATTGAAGATGTATTTGTACCGCGGGGCTATAGTGTAAGTACGCAACGACAGCTAGTTAGTGCAATAAAATTATTCAAGTTGTTTTATCCACAATGTCAAATTGAAAATTTAGAATTACAAAGGCCAAAACGAAGTAAAATACTACCTACGGTTTTATCAAAAGAAGAGGTCATTGATTTATTGCTATGCACAAGAAATATCAAACACCGCGCAATATTAGCTATGATTTATTCAGCAGGATTAAGAATAGGGGAGCTTTTAAACTTAGAATTAAAGCATATAGATATCGATCGGAGGCAAATAATTGTAAAAAACAGTAAAGGGAGGAAAGACAGAAACGTAATATTAGCCGAGAGTGTTATTCCTTTATTGCAAAATTATATAAGCAGTTATAATCCTAAAGTTTATTTTGCAGAAGGCAAGCCGGCAAAAAAATATAGTGCAGAAAGTATCAGGTCTTTTTTGGGCAGATCGATTAAAGCTGCAAAAATTACAAAGCGTGTTACACCGCATACTTTGCGGCATAGTTATGCCACGCATTTGTTAGAAAATGGTATCGATATTAGATATATACAAGAGTTGTTAGGTCATGCAAAACCAGAAACCACAATGATATACACACATGTTAGCAAAAAAGATTTACTAAACATTGAAAGTCCTCTAGACTTGGCTGTAAAAAGTTTAGTTAGTACCGATAAAAACAACAAAAACATGCGTTTATCCAAGAATTATTAATTATAAACGGTTATATTTGTTATGATATAACAAGTT
>JAFGTW010000023.1 GCA_016938835.1 Patescibacteria group bacterium | reverse complement strand
TCAAAAGCTACACCTAAAGCAGCAGGTTCTTGCTTTTTCTTATCTCTAGAAAAAGCTAAAGTTAATATTACTAATATATAAGGTAACATAACTGCAAATTCATAAGGGAAGTTAATGCCTTGACCTTGGACTGCTAATTGAAAACTTTGAGCTAATGAGAATAAAAGAGCACCCCACATTATTTTAACAGGATCCCAGTGCCCAAAATAAACTAAAGCTACAGCAATAAATCCTCTACCTGCAATCATTTCATCACTGAACATCTTTGCTTGACATAGTGACAAATAAGCTCCTGCTAAGCCAGCCAAAGCTCCACCAACTGCTAAAGCTTGGAATCTAACCCTATTAACATTAATACCTAAACTATCTGCAGCTCTTGGATATGTACCAACAGCTCTTACTCTTAAACCCCATGGAGTTTTGAATAAAATATAAACTGAAAGAGGAACAAATAAGAATGCAATATAAACTAATATATTATGTGAAAAAAGTATTGGTCCTAAAATTGGAATAGAAGATAAAACAGGAATATTTAAACTTCCAATACCAGGAATACTTTGAGTCCCACCAACAAAATGTCTAAATAATGTTCCTGCAGCACCTACACAAAACAATTGTAAGCCGATACCGGCAATACCTTGTTTTGCTTTAAAAGTAATAACAACAACACCAAAAACAAGACCTAAAAGTGCACCAATAATTGCTCCAGCCATTATCCCAAAGAAATTATATATTTCAGGAGTAGCTCCTCCATGTCCAACAGAATAAGGTACTAACATTCCAACAAAAGCACCCATTGCCATTATACCTTCACAACCAAGATTAAAAATACCTGATCTTTGGTTGAACATTTCTCCAATACTTGCTAATAAAAGAGCCACACTGAATGGAATTCCTAAAGAAAGAATATTTACAATAAAATCCATTAGTTTACCTCCTTAGCATTAAATTTTTTCCAAATTTTATCCATTAAATATTTGTCATTTAATACTTGTTGCGCTGCAACTATAACTAAAATAATAATTCCTTCTAGAACTTGTACCATATTTGCTGGAACACCTACCATTCTTTGAGTCATATCTGCTCCAACTAATAATAGTCCGAAAAAGAAAGATGCTGGGATAATTCCTGCAGGATGTAAACCTCCAAATAAGGCAACTACTAAACCTGAGAATCCATACCCACTTGTAATTCCTTCAATAGCTCTATGATGAACGCCTAAAACTTCAACGCTACCCGCAATCCCTGCAAAAGCACCTGAAATTACCATTGAAATTGTAACAAAAAAAGCAACTTTTATACCACCATATCTTGCTGCTTTGGAACTTGCTCCAGCAGCTCTTAATTTATAACCAAATGAAGTTTTCCAAAGAAGAATATAAATTAATATAGCTAATGCTATAACTAAAAATAAACCAGTATGAAGTCTTGTCCCTTTTATTAACCTATCTAGCCAAACACTTTTTTCTAGTCTCATTGATTGTGGTGTTCCGCTTCCTAAAGTTAACTCAGCAGGATCAATCATTGGGCCTCTTAAAAAGAAAGTATAGAATTGCGCTGCAATATAATTTAACATTACAGTAGATAACAATTCACTTACTTTTAATTTTGCCTTTAAAATTCCAGGTATAAATCCCCAAAT
>JAFGTW010000022.1 GCA_016938835.1 Patescibacteria group bacterium | reverse complement strand
CGATTTCGATAATTGGGGTCAGAGTAAATTTAAATAATATTGCTCTGAATCTAAATTATGAATCTCAAGTTAATTTACCTGTGAATTGACCAGGCCTGGTAGCTGTTAACAAACAAAAAGCCCACTGTGTTTTGCGGGCTTTTTTGTAATAGGATTCAGAGAAATATTATTTAAATTTACTCTGACCCCGATTATTCTGTTTGTTTTTCAAATAAAGCAGCTTCTGGACAGATTAAACCACTCGCTAAAGAGGATAGTGCACTTGAAATAGAAAATTCGTACATATTTTCAATTGAAGCTATAAAAGGGAAATTGGCCTCAAGAATTTTGGAATTACTAGAACTACTAGTCGTTGATCCCTTTTCCCCTAATAAAACCTCTATTCCAGCTTCTTTTGAATAATTATTAGCTAAGTTAAATATTGCGGGTTTAAAGTGAATAGCATTTTTTTTATTAGCCATTAAATCAGATTTTGATAATCTTGAAAGAACAAAAACTTCAGTGGAATTAGAATTTGATAGCTTATGAATGAACACATAAGGAAAATACGAATTAACATCATTTTGTAACCATTCAAAACGTACTTTTTTAAGTCTTTCTAATCCTATAAATTCTAAAAATAAATCTTTTGAAACAAATATAGCCTCTTTTTGGTGATGCCAACAATAAAGTGCACAATACATACCTAATACTCTGTGCTGCCTTCTTGCATCTTCACGAACAGCTTCTCTAATTCTTGCTTTCATGATTATTCATTCCATAAAAAAAAGTGATTATTAATGAAACAACAAATCCAACGATAGCGCCCGCAATAGCACCACCTGCGGCATCAATTGGGTTTCCATTTCTTGAAAGACCACTGAAAATCATAAAGATAACAATAAACCAAAAAAGCAAACCTCTAACTATTTTAAAGTTCTGACCCGACTTAACATTCAAAAGCTTATCTAAAAAATTTAGCATGATTCTTAGTCTCCATTTAATTAAGGTAGTTCTTTACGCATAACGATAAAACTAAGCGTGCTGCGCGTTAGCGCAGTCCGCTTGAGTGCTTTGTTAAAGCGTGATGCTTAAGGCGAAAGACGAACTT
>JAFGTW010000021.1 GCA_016938835.1 Patescibacteria group bacterium | reverse complement strand
ATTGGCTTAGTTGTTTCTTTTATCACTGCCGTTTTAGGTATTAAATTCTTTTTGAAATTTATCAAAAAAAACGACTTCCGTATTTTCGGTTGGTATCGCATTATTATTGCTTTATTTATATTTACCTTTATTCTATTTACCTAAGATTATTTCTTCAATACAAAAAGCCCGCTAAATAGCGGGCTTTATTTTTATTTAAAAATTATTTTACATTCTTCAACTTACGCCATTTGTGTAAAGCTCTTTCACGAGCAAGGGCAACTTCTAATTTAACCGATACAGCTGATAAGTCGTAGTCCTCATGATTTAACGCTTCCGCCTTAGCAGATTCAGCTTTAGTTTTTGCAGCAACAATTCTTTCCTCATCCAATTCTTCAGCTCTTTCCGCAGTATCGGCAAGAATAACCACCTTATCGCGTAAAACATCAATAAAGCCACCAGAAACAGAAACAATTTCCATTTCTTGATCAATAGTTTTAATCTCTAACACTCCTGGACGTAAAATGGAAACTAAAGGAATATGCTCCGGCAAAATGGTAATTTCACCATCTTGCGTGGGCACAGTTACCTGAATAATTTCCTTTGATAAAACTGTATTCTCAGGGGTAACAATCTCAAATTTAATTGTTTTTTTATCAGCCATAATAATTATTATTCAGTAATAGCAACTTCCTCAATACCGCCCTTCATATAGAAGTCATCTTCAGAGCGTCCATCGTGTAAACCATCAAGAATTTCTTTGAAACCTTTAACTGTATCAGCTAATTTAACATATTTACCAGCGCGACCAGTGAAAGCTTCAGCTACAGCAAAAGGTTGAGATAAGAACTTCTGAATCTTACGAGCACGAGCAACGATGAGACGATCCTCATCAGATAATTCTTCCATACCTAAAATAGCAATAATATCTTGTAAATCTTTATAACGCTGTAAAATCATCTGAACACCACGAGCTACTTCGTAATGCTCTTCGCCTACAACTTTAGGATCTAAAATAATAGAAGAAGAGTCTAATGGATCAACGGCTGGATAAATACCTAATTCTGATAAAGAGCGAGATAAAACTACAGTTGAATCAAGATGTCCAAAAGTAGTAGCTGGAGCTGGGTCAGTTAAGTCGTCAGCTGGCACATACACAGCTTGAATAGAAGTAATAGATCCGTCTTTAGTAGAGGTAATACGTTCTTGTAATTCACCCATTTCAGTTGATAAAGTTGGTTGATAACCTACAGCGGAAGGCATACGTCCTAATAAAGCAGATACTTCGGAACCAGCCTGAGTAAAGCGGAAGATATTATCAACGAAGAATAAAACGTCCTGATGTTTTTCATCACGGAAATATTCAGCAATTGATAAACCAGATAAAGCTACACGAGCACGAGCTCCAGGTGGTTCATTCATCTGACCGAAAACCATAGACACCTTATCAAGCACGCCGCTATCTTTCATTTCATGATATAAGTCATTACCTTCACGAGTACGTTCGCCGACACCAGCAAAAACAGAATAACCACCGTGCTGACTAGCAATATTATGAATAAGTTCCAAAATAACTACCGTCTTACCTACACCAGCACCACCGAATAAACCAACTTTTCCACCCTTAATAATTGGACAGATTAAATCAATAACCTTAATGCCAGTTTCTAAAATTTCTACACTGCTAGATTGTTCAGTAAATTTAGGAGCGGGGCGATGAATATTATACTTCTTTTCTGTTTTTGGAGTTTCACCGCCATCAACAGCTTCACCTAAAACGTTAAAAATGCGACCCAAAGTTTCTTGTCCAACCGGCACGCTAATTTGTTCACCAGTATCCAAAACTTTAGCACCGCGAGTTAAACCGTCAGTCGAGCCCATGGCCACTGTTCTTACCACATTAGAACCAACGTGTTGTTCAACTTCTAGAACTAATTTGGATCCATTTAATTCAATTTCTAAAGCATTGTAAATTTCTGGTAGCTTTTCTTCAAAGTAAACATCAACCACCACACCGATGATCTGTTTGACGCTCCCGAAATTAGTTTTTTTGTCAGTCATATTATTAAGATTATTAGAATTTAATCTAGTAAGGCATTAGCGCCAGCGCTAATTTCCGCAATTTCAGCGGTAATACCAGCCTGTCTCGCTTTGTTATAAAATAAAGTTAATTCACTTACCATCTCAGTCGCCGCTTCTGTAGCTTGGTGCATGGCACTCATACGAGAACTATGTTCAGAGGCATTAGCTTCTAGTAAAGCTTGATAAATCTGTACTTCCAGCAATCGAGGAATGATTTTGTCTAAAACTTCTTCTGGACTTGGTTCAAAAATATATTCAAAACCTGAATTTGCGTGTAAATGCTGTTTACCCTTTTCAGCTATTAAATCCTTGGTTACGCTTACTTTAGGATCACCAACAATACCTAAAAATTCATCTTCAGCCTTAATGTCTACTGGTAATAATTGTTTAACACGTGGTACTTGTTTAGCTGGACTAACAAAATCCGTATAAGCTACAAAAACTTTATCATATTTTGCACTCAAAAAATCAGCAATTGCCATTTTAATAATAGGCACAACTTCAGCTGAGTCAGTTAAAGCATCACTCTTAGGAAATTCGGCTGCCACAATTTGTTTCTGTGAATAAACTGTCGCCCCCTTCTTACCAACTAAAATAAATTCTACCGGCACATCAGGATGAAGTTTAATCGATTCCTTTGCCTTGCTAATCACAGCCGTATTATAAGCGCCACACATGCCACGATTAGAAGTAATTAAAATAATAGCTGCCTTTTTTGTTTCAGCGCGATTAGTTAATAAGGGATGACGAAGCTCGCCATCACCATTGGCCATAGCGGATAAATGTAAAACAGTTTCCCAGCTCAAATTAGCGTAAGTACGAGTACGTAACACCGCTTCAATTGCCTTTCTCATTTTAGCGGCTGCCACCATCTCCATCGCCCTGGTAATCTTTTTAGTATTGCCAATGGATTTAATGCGCCGTGATATTTCTTTGGTCTTAGCCATAGATAAAATCTTTAAAGGGATTATCCCTTAAGCTACTTCACTAAATAATCTAGAGTTTCTTTATAATTACTTAAAACCGTCTTAATCTTTTCTTCAACGTCCGCATCTAATTCTTTCTTCTCTAAGATTGCCTTAGAAGCGTCAGTATTAACATCAAGATATTTATATAAATTAGCTTCAAACTCTCTTACTTTTTCTACTGGAACATCATCAACATATTTATTAATTAAAGCATAATAAATAATTACCTGCTTATCAACGGATAAAGGTTGATATTGATCTTGTTTCAAAATTTCATATAAACGTTTACCTCTTTCCAATTTGCGACTTGTTTCTTCATCTAAATCGGAACCGAATTGAGCAAAAGCAGCCAATTCTCTAAACTGAGCCGCTTCTAAACGCATCTTACCAGCTACTTTTTTCATAGCCTTAATCTGAGCAGATGAACCTACGCGAGAAACTGACAAACCAGCATTAACAGCTGGACGATTACCTTTATAGAACATATCTGGTTCTAAAAAGATTTGACCATCAGTAATAGAAATAACGTTAGTAGGGATGTAGGCAGAAATATCACCAGCCTGAGTTTCAATAATTGGTAAAGCGGTAATTGATCCGCCCCCCTCTTCTTTATTTAACTTACAAGCTCTTTCTAATAAACGAGAATGGAGATAAAAAACGTCGCCAGGATAAGCTTCACGTCCTGGTGGACGACGAAGTAATAAGGAAATTTCACGATAAGAGACAGCGTGTTTAGATAAATCATCATAAATAATCAAAACGTCTTCACCCTTATCAAGGAAATATTCAGCCATCGCACAACCAGCATAAGGAGCAATGTAGAGTAAAGAAGCAGGGTTAGAAGCACCAGCTAAAACAATAGTTGTATATTCCATAGCTCCAGCCGCCTCTAGTTTACGGACAATATCAGCTACCTTAGATTCTTTCTGACCAATAGCAACATAAATACATTTCATGTTTTGACCTTTCTGATTGATAATAGCATCAATAGCGATAGCAGTTTTACCAATCTGACGATCACCAATAATCAATTCGCGTTGACCACGTCCAATTGGAATCATGGAATCGATTGCTTTAATACCAGTTTGCACTGGCTCATTTACAGAAGCACGAGTAATAACACCAGGAGCAATCTTTTCTACTGGATAAAATTCTTTAGTATCTAAAGCCCCTTTGCCGTCCATAGCTTCTCCTAAAGGATTAACCACGCGACCAACTAAAGCTTCACCTACGGGCACACTTAAAATACGCTTAGTACAAACAACCTCATCACCTTCTTTGATACCATCAAATTCGCCCATGATAATGGCGCCAACCAAATTCTCTTCCAAGTTTAAGGCTACGCCGGCAATTTCACCGTGAGCAGATTTAAAAAGTAAAATTTCGCTCATCATGGCTTCAGTTAAACCGGAAACCAGAGCGATACCATCGGAAATCTTTAAAACGCGACCGACGCTGCTTTCTTCAACTTCAGCCTTAAAATCAGCAATCTGACTTTTTATTTGTTCAACGATAAAGTCTTTGGTGTTAGACATATAATTTAATTAGTTAAAAGTTGTTTTTTAAATTTGCGTAAGTTATTTTGTAAGCTACCATCAATGACCATGCCATTATAGCGCAAAACAAAACCACCTAGTAATTCAGGAGCAATACTATCGCTCAACTTAACTTCTCCTCCGCCTACCCGTTTAGCTAAATACTCTGCAATTTTATCTTTAGCTTCTTTAACTAAGGGGCGAGCACTGATTAATTCAGCTTTTATTTCTCCATTTTGAATTTCATATAAACGGTCCAACTCTTCAATAATCGCCTCCGCTTTATTTAAGTCTTGGCGACGATGCAAAAAGACAATAAACTTAGCAATTAAAGCCTTGGCTTCTGCTTCTGATTTATCTGCCACTAGTTCAAAGAGGCTACGGGCATATTGTCTAACGCTTGCTTTCATAAACTATTAGATTATTTCTCTAAATTATTGACAATTTTTGAGACAACTTCCTGATCACGCTTATCAGTCATATTTTCCGATAAAAACTGTTGCAAGCCGGCTAATACTAAACCTGAAACTTCATTTTTTAGTTGTGACATAATCGCTTCTTTTTCGGCGCTAATCTTCGCCCTTTCTTTTTCAGTAATAGCCTGAATTTCCTCTTCT
This sequence comes from Patescibacteria group bacterium, assembly GCA_016938835.1. Lineage (GTDB taxonomy): Bacteria > Patescibacteriota > Patescibacteriia > Patescibacteriales > UBA12465. The sequence goes on along the minus strand of JAFGTW010000021.1, from coordinate 21,821 downwards.
GCCTTGCCTACAATAGCTTGCTGACGAAGGTCGGCCTGTTTCTGAGCATTTTCAATAATAACACTAGCTTCTTGACGAGCCTTAATAAGTAATTGCTTGTTCTCTTCTTCTGTTAACAATAAACTTTTTGCAGCTGTATCAGCATCATCTAATCCTTTTTCAATCTTTAAACGTCTATCTTCTAAAATTTTAAAAACAGGCTTGTAGGCAAAACGCCAAAGTACAAACACTAAAACAGCAAAATTTAAAAATTGTGCCAAAAGAATGCGGCCGTCAATGCCAAGAGCTTGAATTAAACCCATATAATAATAATTAAAAAGCAAAATAATCCGCCGCTTATCTTAAAACCAAGAGGCGGACAATTTCTGTTTTTTAAGCAAAAAGAATAATTAATGTAACAACTAAGGCATAAATAGCGGTTGATTCCGTAATAGCCATAGCTACGAACATTAAAGGAGTGATCTTGCCACTAGCTTCAGGATTGCGACCAATAGCTTCAAGAGCTTTAGAGGCGGCGATACCTTCACCAATACCAGGACCAATTGCGCCCAAACCGATAGCTAGACCGGCGGCGATGTATTTAGCTGCTTCAACTTCCATACATTTAAAATTAATTATAAATTATTAAATTATTAACACGATTAATTATTTTGCACCCTCAGCTTCCGCCTCTGTAACCGTTGCAGCCATAGAAATAAATACCAGGGTTAAAACGGCAAACACAAAAGCCTGGACTACAGCTGTAAGTAACCCTAAAAAAGCAAAAGGCAGGGGCAAGAAAAAAGGAAATAAAAATAACATTACTGCTCCTAAAACTTCACCAGCAAAGATATTGCCAAACAAACGGAAAGACAAAGACATAATCTTGGCAACTTCACCAATTAAATCCATTAAACCTAAAAAGAAATTTAAAGGACTAGTAAAATTTAAGAAACGACCAAGATACTTAAATGGGCCAGCTACATAAATTGCCACGATCTGAGTAATTAAAACGGACAGCATAGTCATCATAAAAACTAAACCGTAGTCAGCAATAATTGCACGAAATAAAGGGACTACTCCGTCAGCAGTCTTAATGGTAACAGCCGCTTGGCCAGGAATAAAGGTCATCAAATTACTAAACAAAATAAAAAAGAACAAGGTAAACACTAAGGGGAAAGCTCTACGTGCTACTTTTTTATCACCCACAGTAGTTTCTACAAAATCATAAGCACCAGCCAAAAGCATTTCTACAATATTCTGAATTTTACCAGGGCGAATTTTCAAACTTCTATTTAAGAAAAAAGTTCCTACCAATAAAAAAACAGAGACCACCATCAGCCAGAAAAATGAATTGGAAATAGCCATTGAGCCAATATGAAATAGGGTCTCCGGAGCTAAAGAAATATCTAATCTCATAATTAATTATTGTTTTCTGATAAATCGAAATTTTCTTCTTTCTTATCATTTACCGGAATATAGGAAGAAATCATCTGATTAATAATCTTAACTTTTCTAAATAAGAGAATATTACTGATAATAAAAGCGATAAAGACGGCTACTAATAAAATCATTGGATTAGTGCCTAAGTATCTATCCAAAAAATAAGCGGGAACACCAATAAACAACAAAGGACCAAAAATAGACGAAAGACTATAAGCGGCACTAGAGATAACTATCTGCTTAATCGACTTTTTATCCATATCTACATTAAATAAATTTGTTTAAACCACTTGTTATATACACCTGTTTTTGAAATAAGTCAAGACTGATAAAAATCAGAATATTAACGAAAATAAGCTTTAGATTCTGAAAAAACTACGAGCCGTTTCAGTCGTGGCGGCGGCAATTTTTTCAACTGTAGTATTTCTGATTTCGGCAATCCGGCCAGCGACATATTGCACTAAAAGAGGCTCGTTTCGTCTACCTCGATAAGGTTCCGGCGTCATATAGGGAGAGTCGGTTTCAATCATAAACTTATTCAAAGGTATTTTACGAAGAAGATCATCCCACTGCTTACTAAAAGTAACTAAACCCGTAAAAGAAATGATTAAACCCAAAGAAAAATACTTCCAAGCTAGATCTTCATCACCAGAAAAACAATGAATAACCCCCCAAGGACGATCATTAGGAATAAATTCAGCATAAACCTTACGAAAATCCTTTAAAATACTAAGCAGATCGTCATGAGCCTGTCGACAATGAATAATGGCCGGCAAATCAAGATGACGAGCTAATAATAATTGTTTTAAAAAAACCTCCTGCTGACGACGTTTAATAGCAGCAACATCTTTGGTTTGATCAAGATGATAATAATCTAGACCAATTTCACCAATAGCAACTACTTTCTCAAATTTTGCTAATTTTTCGTAAGTATCATAGTTAAATTCCTCTGCCCTGGTAGTAAAATTATATTCACCCTCGCCATTTTCGTCGTTATTAGATACAATCTGTTCTTCTAAATGCACTGGATGCAATCCAACTGCCGCATAAACACCTTTTTCATAACGATTAGCATAACTTAAAGCTCTATTGGATGTTTTTGATTCAGAACCAACTAATACCATCCAAGTATCATTATCCAAAGATCGACGAATAACCTCATCGGCATCGTCTTTAAAATCTTTAAAATTAACATGAGCATGAGTATCGATAAACATAAAAATGATAAAAAAACGCTTCAAGGGCGTTTTTTTATGTTTTAAAACAAATTATTACTGAGAAACAACTTCTTCTTCCATTGACTTTTCTAAAACTTCTTCTGAAGACTGTTTTAAAGGCTCAGATTCAATCTTAGAAGCTAGTTCGGAAACAGGCTCAGAATTTATAGGAGTTTCCATTTCAGTTTGATGGCAAGGTTCTTTTTTCAGGCCTAATAATTTTTTCAGCCATTCACATTTAAACATAGTTGTATAAGTTAATTGTTAAAACCCCTATATTTATAGTAGCATTTAAGGAGAAAAAGTCAATAAATTGTCTAAAGATTAAGTCCTAATAAAATATCTTTTTGCTTCTTATTTAAGTTCTTAGGAATTAATACTTTTACGCGCACAAAATGATCGCCTTGGCCACGGCCATGCAAATGAGTAACACCCTTTCCTTTCAAGCGGAAAATTGTCTGACCTTGAGTGCCTTCAGGAATTTTCAATTTAAAATTACCAGAGACAGTATCAATATTAATTGTATCTCCTAATGTCGCCTGAACGATGTTAATTTCTACCTGAGTATGAATATCGTCACCCTCACGTTTAAAGTTTTGATGAGCATTAATTCTAATGCGTAAGAATAAGTCTCCACCACTCGCACCCTTTTCACCAGCATCACCATGACCAGCTAAACGAATACTTTCACCCTGATTAATTCCAGCTGGTATTTTTACTTTGATGGTTTCCATTTCCTTTACTCGCCCCTGTCCATGACAATGGTGGCAATTAGCACTAGCTTTCTTGCCCTCACCATGACAGTCTGGACAAGTAACCTGAGTTTGAATAGCTCCTAGAATAGTTCTCTGTACACGATTAATTCGTCCGCTCCCATTACAAGTTGAGCAGGTAGTAATTTTAGCATCATGAGCATGACCGCTTCCATTACAAGTTGAGCATTTTTTTAGATGCGGAAAACTTATTTCCGTTTCTGTACCATGCACAGCATCAAGAAAATCAACGCTTAAACTCATTTCTAAATCTCTGCCTCTTTCTGCACTTCGTTGAGCTGAATGACTACCACCAAAACCAAAAATATCACCGAAACCACCAAAGATATCACCAAGATCGTCCATATTAATATTAACCCCACCATTAAAACCGCCAAAACCCTGGCCATAGCCACCACCGGCTTGTCCATTTTGAAAAGACGAGCCAAATTGATCATATTGCTTGCGTTTATCAACATTGCCAAGAACTTGATAAGCTTCATTTATTTCCTTAAACTTTGCCTCATTTCCACCCTTATCAGGATGATGCTCATGCGCTTTTTTACGAAAAGCCGCTTTAATTTCATCGGCACTAGCATTCTTATTAACACCAAGATCTTTGTAATAATCTTTTGACATATATAATAAATTCTATCTATTAATTAATTCGATTACTCAAGCCAACGACCCTCTCCACCAAAGAGAGGGTCGCTAAAAAAATCAGCGAATTATTTTTTTTCATCAGTCTTTTCATCTTTCTCATCAACTTCCCCTTCAACAATAGTTTCTTCTTCTTTATTGGCACCTCCCTTATTACTAGCTTCAGCATCCTTGTTTTCTGTCCCGGTAGCATCTGTGTCTGGTTGCTTTTGATACATGGCTGCTCCAATTTTCTGAGCAACAACATTAACATCTTCCATGCCTTTTTTAATTTTCTCAGAATCATTAGTTTCTTGAACTTTTTTTAATTCTGCTATTTTTTCCTCAAGCTCAGTTTTATCTTCAGCTTTCATTTTATCACCAGATTCTTTAATCATTTTTTCAGCAGTAAAAATAACTGCATCAGATTGATTTTTAATCTCAACTTCTTCTTTCTTTTTCTTATCTTCTTCAGCATGAGCCTCGGCCTCTTTCTGCATTTTTTCTATTTCTTCTTTAGATAAACCAGAAGAAGCAGTAATAGTAATATTCTGTTGTTTATTAGTGGCTTTATCAGTAGCGCTAACATTTAAAATACCATTAGCATCAAGATCAAATTTAACTTCAACCTGAGGTACACCACGAGGAGCAGAAGGAATACCATCAAGAATAAATCTACCTAAAGATTTATTATCAGCCGCCATTGGACGTTCACCTTGAACAACGTGAATCTCTACACTAGTTTGACCATCAGCTGCCGTAGAAAATATTTGCGACTTAGAAGTTGGAATAGTAGTATTACGTTCAATTAAAGGAGTGGCCACACTACCTAAAGTTTCAATACCTAAAGTTAAAGGAGTAACATCAAGTAATAAGACGTCTTTGACATCACCTTGTAAAACGCCAGCCTGTACAGCAGCGCCCATAGCTACCACCTCATCTGGATTTACAGTTAAATTTGGCTCTTTGCCAAAAAATTCCTTAACCTTCTGCAAAACCAAAGGCATGCGGGTCATACCACCAACCATAATCACTTCATTAATTTCCTCGAGCTTAAAGCCTGAATCTGCCAGAGCCTTCTTACAAGGCTCAATAGTTTTAGCAACTAAATCACCAACGAGTGATTCCAGTTTAGCTCGACTCAGCTTCATTACTAAGTGTTTAGGTCCATTTTCATCAGTAGTAATAAATGGTTGATTGATTTCACTCTCAGTCGCAGTTGACAGTTCAATCTTAGCTTTCTCAGCCGACTCTTTAATACGCTGTAAAGCTAAAGTATCTTTAGATAAATCAATTCCCTGTTCTTTCTTAAATTCTTCAATAATCCAATCAATAATAACCTTATCAAAATCTTCTCCACCTAAATGAGTATCGCCATTAGTAGCTTTAACTTCAACTGTATCAGAAGAAATATCTAAAACAGAAACATCAAAAGTTCCACCGCCTAAATCATAGACAACAATCTTCTGACCCTGCTTCTTATCAAAGCCATAAGCTAATGCAGCTGCTGTTGGTTCATTGATAATACGCTTAACATCAAGTCCAGCAATTTGGCCGGCATCTTTCGTTGCCTGTCTTTGTGAGTCATCAAAATAAGCAGGAACAGTAATAATAGCTTCGGTAATTTTTTCTCCAATTTTTGCTTCAGCGTCAGCCTTAAGTTTAGACAAAATCATAGCTGATACTTCCTGGGGGGAATATTCTTTATCTCCCATTTTTACCTTCACGCCCTCACCTGCCTGTACAATCTTATAAGGCATGGTGCTTAAATCACGTTGAACTTCTTCGTCATTAAAATGACGGCCAATCAAACGCTTAACCGCATACACAGTATTTTCTGGATTAATAACAGCCTGCCTTTTAGCAGCGGCGCCTACTAAACGTTCGCCATTTTTAGAAATAGCCGCAATGGAAGGAGTAGTACGGTTTCCCTCAATGTTTTCTAATATTTTTGGAACACCGCCTTCCATGATAGACATGGCAGAATTAGTTGTTCCTAAATCAATACCTAAAATTTTTCCCATATTTTTGTATTTTTACTAATAAGATTTTTTAATCTTTTTATTAATATAATTAATTATTATTTCTTTTTGCTAATTTGAATTTTAATATTTTTACTAGTAGTATCAGTTACTTTTGGTACACTAATCTTCAAAACACCATCTTCAGTAATAGCGGTAGCCTCATCGCCTTTAACTTTTTCTGGTAATGAAACAGAACGATAGAAAGAGCCACGCTTTATTTCCTTGCGATAATAATTTTTTTCTTCAACTTCACTTTTACGTTCACTTTCACCTTTAATATACAAAACATTGTTCTCTATTGATACACTAACTTTTTCTGGATCAATGCCAGCTAATTGTGTTTCTACAACAATGTTATCTTTATCCTCATAAATATCCAGAGCTGGAGTAAAACCTGATTGATTACTACGAACAGCTGGTAAAAATTCACCTAAGATTTTATCAGTGTCATCAAAAGCGAAGCCATCGCTTAAAAAAGGATTCCATTTAATTAAAGACATATATTTATAACGTGTTTATTCTTAAAACTTTAAATTATAAAGTAGATAAAAATAAACGAATTATTAAATTTAAATTTATTTTTTTCCTACAATCACTTTAGCGGCCCGAATGGTACGACCATTTAATGTATAACCAGCCATAACCTCTTTAATTACTTTTTCACCTTCACCTTCTAAAGCTTCCATAGTGTTATGATCAAATTTTTCTCCCACTGTTTTTATCTCCATAACACCTCGTGTTTCCAGTAAATCTTTAAATTGCTTAAGCACATATTCTACGCCCTTAACCCAAGCGCTTTCTTTTTCGTTGTCAGGCAAAGTGGCTAAAGACATTTTTAGATGATCATATACAGGCAGTAACTCCTGTAAAAAATCACCAAGCGCAAATTTCACAAAACTTTCTTTATCTTTAGCGCTTTGTTTAAGTAAATTCTGATAATCAGCTAAAGCTAACTTATATTGATATTCAAAATCTTCTGGCTCAATTGCTTCTAAAAATGTAAAACGAGCCTTCTTTTCACCTTTAACTTCCACTTCTTCTTGCCAATTAGACAAGGTTCGAGTCCAAATTTTTTGATCCTTTAAAGAACGATATATAACCATCACTTCTTTAGTTTCTGTTTGTTTGGCCGTAAATAATAATTCATATTTACCACCTTTGTAATGCTGATAAATACCTGTTTGTAATTTTTCCATAGATAATTATTTAAGCTTTGCTTGTAAATAAGTTAATAATGATAAATTGCGAGCATAATCCATACGGATAGGACCAAGAATACCTACTAAACCAGATATGCCCTGCCGACGATATTTTAACAAAGTGACGCCCAGAAAAGCACCAAAAGGATTATTGCTACCAATGTAAACATGACTTTCTTCCGCCAAGTCATCAAAGAGCTCATCAATAATTTCCTCCATCCTATCAATTACCTGAGAAACATCACAAACAATTTCACTTTGCTTAAACTCTGGTTGAGCAAATAAATTAGATAGACCTGTATGATAAAGATCATTTTTATGAAAAGCCCAAAAAACAGCGTTAGATGATAATTCAGCTAAGGCTCTAGCAACTGGTTTTAAATTACTTTCATCTGAGTCCTTTAAAGCTTGGTCTAAAACTTCTTTATCTATATTTTTTAAATCTTTTTTTCTTAAATTCTTATCATCCAAATCTAAAAAATAAGCTGCTTCAGTCGGAACACGTCCAGCTGATGTATGTGGTTGATGAATGTAACCTTTTTCTTCTAGGCTTATTAATTCGTTACGCGCCGTAGCTGGAGAAATATCCAGATTATACTTTTCCACTAAAATGCCAGAAGCAACTGGTTGAGCACTTTTTACATATTCTTTAATTAGAGTACGCAGTATTAATTTTTGGCGGTCACTCAAAGACATATATATAAAATTTAAATTACAAAGACATTATAAAAAAAATTAGCACTCAAGTCAAGAGAGTGCTAATTATTTATATTTTTTACCTAATTTTAAATAAAACTATTCATAAGAATCCTATAGGAATTTTTAGCTTATCGATTAGTAAAATACCATTGCATAATTTCTCGAGCAATAGGCGCGGCCACGGTACTGCCTTCAGCACCCTCTTCTACTAAAACTGTAATGACTATCTCCGGTTTTTCATAAGGAGCAAAACCAGTGAACCAGGCGTGATTAGCTTTCTTACTTGACCATTGAGCAGTCCCAGTCTTACCTGCCGATGTGACTGGCAGAGAACTTAAACTACGAGCGCTACCAGAAGTAATGGTTTGACGCATACCCTCTCTTACGACTTGCAAATTATAGGCATCAACAAAATTTTGTCTAATTATGCTTGGTTCAATATTTTTAAATAATTGATTCTTTTCATCAAGTAAAGCACTCACTAAAGTGGGTTTATAAAGAGTTCCACCATTAGCAACTGCGGCTGTGAAATTTGCTACTTGTAACGGAGTAGTTAAAATATCCCCCTGCCCAATAGAAATATGATAAGTGTCCCCGATATACCAAGTTTCATTCTTCGTTTCTTCTTTCCATTCTTTAGTTGGTACAAAACCAGAAGCTTCGCCAGGCAAATCAATGCCTGTCTTTTCACCCAAGCCAAATAAGCGCATATACTTAACTAAGTTATCTAGACCCAGACCAACAAAATCTTGATAACCGCCACCAATATAATAAAAAAATGTATTAACCGATTCTGCTAAGGCCTTACGAACATTTGTCATGCCATGACCACCAGCCTTCCAATCAGGAAAGAACCATTGACTAATACGTAGACCGCCATTGCTTAAAAAACTTGTATTTTCAGTAATTATATTTTCTTGTAGAGCGGCCGCTGCAATTACAGGCTTAATAGTTGAGCCTGAAGGCATTTCACCGCTAATAGAGCGATTAAATAAGGGATTATTCTTATTATTTAAAAATTTATCATAATCTTCTTGACTAATACCTTTGGCAAAAAGATTGTTATCATAAGCCGGCAAAGAGACTAAAGCCATAATCTGACCATTATTAGGATTCATAACAATTACTGATGCCCGATCCGTTTTTGTTTTTTCTAGCCAATTTTTAGTAATTATTTCTGCTTGTCTCTGCAATTCAATATTAAGGGATAACTTAAGATTATAACCCGCTACAGGTTCTTTCTCACTAACAATTTTTTTTCTACGGCCAAGAGCGTCAACTTCAATATTTTTACTACCATTTAAACCTTTTAACTCTGACTCCCAAGAATATTCTAAGCCCGTCTTACCCACATAATCAACTAAAGAATACTGCGGACCCAACCTTTTTAAGGCTTCATCAGTAATTTTCCCAGTATAACCGAGGATATGAGCCAGGCTAGATAAGTTAGAAGAGCTGCCATCAGGACCTGAAGCGGTATAGGCATATTCTCGTCTAATTTTAGTTTCAATAATAACTCCAGGCAAGGAATCTCTTTCTAAAATTAAACGCATAGCCTGATCATATTCGATATTATCTTTAATAAATAAAGGCTGATAAGCTTCTAAAGAGCGAAGCTTTACTTTAGCTAAAGTTTCCTTCATTAGTGGAAAGGATGGGCCATCAATTACTAGATTTAAAGAAGCGTCAGTACTATTACCACTTACTTCAGGTAATCCATCAATTACCCGGCTCAAATAACGTAATAGTTCATCACGATCTAATTCATCCTGGGGAAGATCAATCGGTCGCAAAAATAAAACAAAGTTGGCGGTATTACTAACTAAAGGAACATCATTAACGTCATAAATAATTCCTCGCTTTGGTTCAATATTTTCTACTCGCAAGCGATTACCTTCAGCCAGGCCGCTATAATGAGCACCACGAGCGACCTGCAACCAAGCAGTCCTTCCGGCTAATACTAAAATAAAAAAAGTAATAAAAATTTTTATGGGTAATAATTTTTTCAAATTAAAAGTTCGACCTACTATTTCTTTATGTTGATTACCAGAAATAAAAGAATGTTCGGTCCAGTCAGTGTAATAGGAGTCATCTTTAAGTTGTCCAAATTTAAAATTACCCTCCTTAATTACAAAAGGATCAACACCATTAACATTGGTCTCGCCAAAATCTCCTTGAAAAAAGCGTTTTTTTGTCTTTCTATTCATAATACTCTAATAATTTTAACTTGATTTCCCTGTTATAGCAAATATAAGGCCATAATTACCTAGATATTAGATAAAATTCAAATTAAGACAATTTATGTTATTTGGATGTTATCTCAAAGTTGCTATAATTAAATTAATTAATTATTTAGATAAAAAATATATTTTATAAATAATATCAATAATTTATGCGCGTTTTATTAATTGAAGATGAAGAAGACTTGGCTGACTTTATTGTTTCATTATTAAAAAAATCTGGCTTAGCGGTTGACCTTGCTAGTGATGGCGAGAGGGGTTCATTTTTAGCCAGAACCAATCATTATGATTTAATAATTACTGATTATATTCTGCCAAAACTTGACGGCCGCAGCCTAATTAAAGAGATCCGTGATGATGGCCGACAAATGCCCATTCTAATGTTAAGTGTCAGAAAAAGTGCAGCTGATAAAAGTGATATTTTAAATGTTGGGGCGGATGACTATTTAGCTAAGCCCTTTTCCTCTGAAGAATTATTAGCAAGAGTACATGCTCTAGGAAGAAGGTCTCCAAATATTAAAAATAGAATTTTAACTTTTAAAAATATTACGCTTGATCCGGATGCCTTTCGTGTAAATAAGGGTAATAAAAATATCAAATTAACCAACAAAGAATTCTCTCTACTGCAATATTTAATGTTAAACGCCGAACACGTTGTTTCCAGAGAGATATTATTAGATCATGTTTGGGATGATGAAATTGACTCCTTTTCCAACACTGTTGAAACACATATTTTACGTTTACGACGAAAGCTAGAAAACAAGGGAGAAAAAATAATTCATACCGTAGTCGGCCGTGGTTATCGTTTAGATTATCGTCAATAAATATTTATCTAAAATTTAAATGCCCCTGTTATAATAAAATTGACAAGGGGTGTTAATTACCCGTCAGGTCGGCTTGTCTGTCATAAAATCAAATATTAATTATATGAACCAGCAAGAAGAACAAAAAAACTTACAACCGGAAGATGAAAACCCCGGCACTCCTTGGCGTAGTTAAAATTAAATGCCTTGGCTTGAAAAAGCTGAGGCATTTTTTGCAATAATTTAAAAATATGAATTATTATTTTTTAAAAATTAAAAACTTTTTACTATATAGCCGCGTTGAAGCTGACAAAAGAAATTTAGCCCGCAAATTACAAGCTCTAGCCTTAATTTCAGCGACCGTGATGTTATTTTTAAATGTAATTAGAATTTATGACTTTATTATTGATCCTAATAATAGCGGTCTACCTTTACATGTAACTTTAATTATTTTTCTTTTGTTTGTGAGTATTTGGCTTTTAAGTAAAAACGGAAAAATAGTTAGCGGTGCCTGGCTTTTAATTAATGCCTATTCTCTCCCTACAATTTTTTGTTTTTACACTTGGGGCACTGACTTGCCAGCAGCCATTCTTTTAAGTGTGTTAATTATTATGCTAGCTGGCTTATTCTTAGGCTCAAGAACTGCCATAATTATCGCTGTTTTTTATAGTTTATTGATGTTAATCTTGTCATATTTACAAATTTCTTTAATCTTACCAGTCTCTTCTGATTGGCGGCTGAAGGCGCCACAGTTTGCTGATACAATTTCCTATGTCTTAATATTCGGCATCATTTTTCTTTTGGCCTGGATTATTATACGTGAAAATCATCGCGCTTTAGCCGCCCTAGCACTTTCTAGAAACGAACTACAGAAAGAACGAGATCAATTAGAAATTACAGTGGCTAAACGTACTAAGGAAATTATAGATATTAAAAAAGAAAAATTAGAACAACTACAAAGTCTAGCTAGCATCGGACAACTTTCCGGTGGAATTTTTCATGATATTGTTAATCCTCTAACGGTCGTTAATTTAAACTTGGAGCAAATTAAAGCCGAAACCGAGACCGTGCCCGATATTAACGAATCCCAAGATAAATTACAACGAGCCTTGAACGCGACCAAAAGAATCAAAGATTTAATTGATAGTACTAATAATCGTTTACGTCGCTTTCATCAGCCGCAATCTTTTTCTACTCGACTCGAAATTGAAGAAATAATAAAAATTATGTTAACTAAAGCAAAGGCACAAATAGTAAACATTAATTTATTAAGTGAAACAGATTTTAACCTTTATGGTGATAAGAGTCGTTTTAGTCAGGTAATTATGAATTTAATTGGCAATGCCATTGAAGCTTGCGCTAAAAGTTATAATAAAAATAAAGAAATTCTTATTAACCTTAAATCTGATACTAATAAATTAAACTTAATTATTGAAGTATCTGATAACGGCATTGGCATAGATAATAAACATCTTGCTCACATCTTTCAACCATTTTTTAGCACAAAAGAAGATGGGGGTAAAAACATTGGACTAGGCCTAAGTGTAGTTAAAGAAATTATAGAACAAGATTTTAAAGGTAAAATTGAAGTTAAAAGCCGCCAAAATCATGGCAGTAAATTTACATTAAATATACCCCTATGCTAAGTCGAACAAATTTACAAAAAATTCATGCCCTGGCCATAAAATCAGAATCTCTTTGGCCAAAATCGCTACGCTCAGATCTTCAAATTTACTGGCAAAAAACATTATATGACGATAAACATGGACTCATTTCTTCTCTGAGTCTAGATTTATTAAGAGAATTTAATTCAACAACAAAAACTTTAACTAAACTTGCTTATCGTTTAGGTGTGGCTGAATTATATTTCTGGACAGCAGCTAATTTAGAAGACGATTTAAGTGATGATAATAAAACACCTAAAAACTATCTTCCTTTGCTTAGTTTTTGTCGTGATTTAGCCTGGAAATATATCTATCAAGCACCATCACCTCAAAATAAAACTAACAATAAAACAACCATCAAATTAATAGGTCAATGTCATGCTGCCAATTTTAAAGAAATAAACACTGAAAACAATATTCCCAACGAAGCCTTAAGTGCGGCTAATAAATCAATCTTTTTACTTATTGGCCCAATGATACTAATTAATCAACTAAACTGGCCAAAAAATGACCAAAACAATTTTCTGCTAGCTGGAAAATATTTCCTAGCGGCCAAACAATTAGCTGACGACATTTATGATTATCGTGAAGATTGGTGTTCTAAAAAGTACAGTTTTGCTCATTACGGACTCAATCAACTGCCACAAGGCCCAGAACTTTCAATTTATTTTAAAAAACAGGCTAATAATATTCTATCTCTTTGCCGACTATCAAGAAAACAATTAAAAAAAGTTGTGACTTTAAAAAAACACAACTACTTTAATGATCAATTAAATATTTTAGAAAATAATTGCCATCTATCTTTGTCTAAAATCTCATTGGAAGCAAATAAGGCTTAATGATATAATAATTATAATTAATTTGAAACTATGAACAAATCTCTTTTAGCTGGATTAGGCTTTGGCTTAACTTCTGCTGTTATTACAACCCTTGGCCTAATGATTGGGCTGAACGCTTCTACCGGCTCCAAGCTCGCCGTTATTGGTGGCATTTTAACAATTGCCTTTGCCGATGCTTTCTCTGATGCCCTTGGTGTGCACGTATCCAAAGAAACCGAAGAAGGCGCAATTGCCAAAGAAGTTTGGGCGGCCACTGGCTTTACCTTTTTATTTAAATTGATTTTTGCTTTAACTTTCTTAATTCCGGTGTTACTGCTTCCTTTAGCTACGGCTATTATCGTCAGCATTATCTGGGGCTTAAGCATTCTAAGCATTCTTAGTTTCTGCTTAGCTAAAAGCCAAGGTCAAAGTCGCTGGGAAAGCTTAGGTGAGCATCTCGGCGTCGCTATCATCGTCTTAATACTTTCCAATACTATTGGACGCTATATCGCTCATTATTTCAACTAAATAATTTATAAATATATTTAAAAAAATAGCCTTATGACAAGGCTATTTTTGGTATCTTGCGTCTTAAAACACTCAGTGGCGGCCAGTCTTGATCACAAATAATAATTAATTTCTGCTCCCCTCCACCGCCATGGGCCTCAGTAATAATCTCACCCGTTTTTTCATCTTTCATTTCTAAATTACTAAGACTCTCAGTCTTATAAGCAGGGCCAATAATTTCCACTTCATCGCTAGCTAGTAATGTATTATGAACTTTAATCTTTACAGCAAACTTGTCACCCAAAGACTTAGAGGAAAGAACCTGTCCGCAGAATTCCCATTCTGAAGAAGGAAAATTACCTTCATAATTCTGTAAATGGTCATCACCTTTAAACATAAAACCCTCTGTATAACCACGATGATTTAATTTCAATTCAAGCTCAGTACGCAAATATTGTAATACTTTCTTTGTTTTCTTATCATTCTTGTCATCAAAAATTAAATCGATTGCTTGACGATAAGCACCAACAACATTAGCTAGATAATAAACACTTTTGGCCCGGCCTTCAATTTTACAAGCATCAACTCCAGCTGCCATAATTTCTGGTAATCGTTCAATTAAACAAAGGTCTTTAGAATTTAATAAATAAGAGCCATGATTATCTTCTTTAATTATTAGAGATTTCTTATGTCCAAGTGGTTTAATTTCATATTCCCAGCGACAAGGTTGAGCGCAATCTCCTTGATTAGCACTGCGATCAATAAAATAATCAGACAAAAAACAGCGCCCCGAATAAGAACTACATAAAGCCCCATGAACAAAAACTTCAATTTCCGTATCACCAGCGCCTTTTTTTATTAAAGCAATATCATGTAAAGATAATTCACGTGAAAGAATTAAGCGTTTAAAACCTTGCTTAGCCCAAAAAGCAGCGGAAGCACTATTAGTACAATTAGCTTGAGTACTCAAACTTAATTTTACCTCAGGCCAAATCTCTTTCACTATTTCTGCCACTCCTGGGTCAGCAATAAAAATTGCGTCAGGCCCAATTTCTTTTAAAACTTTGACGTGTTCTTTAATATCATTTAAATGATCTTCATGCGCTAAAATATTTAAAGTAACATATACTCTTTTACCAAGTTTATGCGCATATTTTATACCTTCAGCAATATCTTCAAGAGAAAAATCATTAACACGCGTCCTCAGAGAAAAATCAGGAAGACCACAATAAACCGCATCAGCTCCATGAGCTAAAGCAGTTTTTAATTTTTCTAAATTTCCAGCTGGAGCTAGTAATTCCGGTTTTTTCTTTATTAACATATTTATGTAAACTTTATTTATTCAATTCCTCTTGAAAACCTTTAATCAAGGTAAAAAATCTTTCTTTATTAATGTCAGCTATAGCCTGTCCTGGTGGCAACACCTCTAAAAGCGGATTGATTTTAACACCATTTTTCTCCATTTCATAATGCAAGTGCGGTCCAGTAGAGAATCCAGTTGAACCAATATAACCAATCACATCCCCCTGTTTCACCTTATCCCCTTTCTTCACGGCAAATTTTGACATATGACCGTAATTGGTTTGATAAGTACCATTATGCCTTATTTTCACCATATTTCCGTAAGCGCCGTTATATGAGGCCATAATGACCGTGCCATCGCCGACGGCTCTAATCGGAGTGCCATAGTTAGCCGCATAATCAATAGCCCGATGACCAGTAGAAACATTAAACGCTTCAACATATCTTAAACCCGTCGTATAACCAGAAGAAATGTATTTAAAAGCAACTGGGGCCTTTAAAAATAACTTTTGCACTGAATTTCCTTCTTCATCAAAATAACCAGTGTTGTCCTTATCTTCTTCAAAATAATATACCTGATATTTATGACCATCATTAATATATTGTCCAGCTAAAATTTTACCCGGCATCACATACTGATCATCCAGATATCTTTCTTCATAAATAAATTTAAACTTATCACCAACTCGTGGATCCATAGCGAAATCAATCGTCCACTGAAAGGCATTAGCGAATTCGATAATCGCTCGCTCATCAATGTTATTAGCCAAAGCTGCTTCATACATAGAACTGCTAATCTCACCCTCTTTGGTGGTTATTTTTATTTCATAATTTATTGGTCTAACTTCAGCAATGCATTCTCCGGAACCAAGATCGATATTATTATTTTCATATCGAACTAATAATTCATTTTCTGAATCAATTTTATATTTTAATTGCTTAAATTCATCTGAATTCTTATCAAAATCTACTTCTAAAAAATGGCCACTTCTTATTTGTGATAAATCACATTTATCAAGAGCAGACTCATAAATTTCATTAGCTAGCACCGGACTAATACCAATTGCATTCATTAACTCTCCAAACGTTGAACCTGATTTTATTTCAATTATTTCTTGTCTATCAGAAATTTCTGGAACAGAGACTACTTCTTGAACAACAAGAGTATTATTAACTTGTCCATGCGCAAACAACAAAAAAACCGAGCTCCCCAAAAATAAAAAGACGAGAATAGCTAAATATATATAATATTTTTTTCTTAACATAATTTTTTATTAACCAATATAGTTTAAGGTAAATTCAGGCAAAAGACAAGTAAAAATGAGTAATATTTGCCAATAATAAACAATATTTTAATAAATATTTATAAATAAACAAAGAATAAACTAACTTAAAGCCTCAGCGGCACTCTCCCCAGCAACATAGCCGGTGGCCCAAGCAATTTGTAAATTATAACCACCGGTAGGGCCATCTAAATCCAGGCACTCTCCAGCAAAATATAAATTAGAGATATTTTTTGAAGCCATCGTCTTAGCTTCAACTTCTTTCAAGTCAACTCCACCAACCGTTAACATAGCTTCATTAAAATCTGCCAAACCGCTTATTAACATTGCTTTATTTTTAAGTAAATCTACTAAAGCTAAGCGCTCACTATGATTAAACTCACTACCTTTTTTATTAGGACTAATATCTAATAAGCCCAAATAGTAGTCCGTTAGACGTTTAGGAATGATATGGGCAATAATATTTTTAAGATCAAGGCGTTGATTTGCAGTAATAATTTTTTGTAATCTTTTATCCAAAAAATCACTTTTCTCATTTGGAAAGCAATCAAGTTTTAAACTCAAACTATCATTAGGTAAAAGAGATATTTTTCTGCTTAAATTAATCGCTGCTGGACCACTTAGACCTTTGGCGGTAAACATGATCGAAGCCTCTTCTTTGTCTATTAATCTTGATTCTTTATATAAAGATAACGAGACATTCTCTAAACTTAAGCCTTCCAGCATGTAAGGGGCACCTTTCAAATATATTTGTCCCAAAGCTGGTCGAGCTTGAATCATTGAATGACCAAGAGATTTTAACCAATTATAGGCATCACCACTTGATCCAGAATGAGGATAGGAACTACCGCCAACCGCAATAATATATTTTTTCCCTTGCACTTTCTTTCCGTCTTTTAAGATTAGGTGAGTAATTTTATTATGTGCGGAAATAATTTTTACAACACTTGCCTGTACTTGCATCTTCACACCATTAGCATGATTATAGGCCAATAAAATATTTAAAACATCCGAAGCCTTATCGCTATCTGGAAAAACACGATTATTATCTTCAATTTTTGTAGTTAAGCCTCGTTCTTGAAAAAAATCAATTACTTCTTGCGGTCCAAAATATTTTAAAGCTGACAATAACCACTTTCCATTTGAACCAACAGTCTCAGCAAATAAATTAGCTGTAGATAAATTGGTAAAATTACAACGACCTCCGCCGCTCATAAGTAATTTAACTCCTGGTTGTTTATTTTTTTCCAACAAGAGCACTTTTGCTCCCAATTCGGCTGCTCGGCCAGCCGCCATTAATCCAGCAGGTCCTGCTCCAACAACAATAATATCAAACATTTTCATAAACAAAAAAATAAAATTTATTAAAAGTGATGATGAATTTCAACTTGATTAACTCTTAATATAATAGCATAAATTAAATAGCAAGGCTTTATCTGCTAATATTAAATTAGTAAACTTATATTGACATATGTTAGACTATCTGATATACTAATATAGTCAAAAATTATTTAAGAAAAGTAGTCGAGTTTCATCAAAAAATTTAATTTTTCAATCTTACTTATTTAGAACACAATTATGAAAGGTGTAATCAAAAAGAAGACTGACAAAGGATTTGGATTTATCACCGTTGAAGGTGAAGATAAGGATTTATTTTTCCACAGCAATTCTTTAGTCGGCGTTTCCTTTGAAGAGCTTCAAGAAGGTGACAATGTTACTTTCGAAAGCGAACAGTCCCCAAAAGGACCTAATGCAGTTAATGTACAACTCGCTTAATATCTCTTTTAACAAAAAAGAACGATAACCTCGTTCTTTTTTGTTTGGAAAAATGTTAAAAATTAGAAAATTAATACGGGAATCTCTAAAGCATTATCATTAGACGGCAGCCCTGAAGAATTATCTTTCTGTAAGATTAAGGTGCCACGATGACTATATATATTTTGATCAAAAACGTAACTCAAGGCAATTGTAAGGGGCACAAATTATTATGTTTTACTCATAAATTTACCTTAATTAATTATTAAGTCTTGATTAACTTTAATATTATTGGTTAATAATTTGGAAAATTTATTTTTTTTATCAGCAGACAAATACGGCTTAAGAGCAAAGTCGCGAACAGGTTTTAATGTTTGTTCCCAAATTATTTCTTTTTTATATTTTTTAATATTTTTTACAATTTGTTCAACTAATTTTTGGCTGCTAGCTAATAGTTGAATATTCTTAGCCCAATCTTTAGCGTCACCGGTTCTAACCACTAAACCCAAACCCCTATCTTTAATTAAAGGGGCAAAAGCCTCACAGTCGTTTAAAATAATAGGTAATCCAGCCCAAAAATAATCATAAATACGAGTTTTTAAAAATAAATTTGCTTCTGGAATGTCAGGAGAAGATACGACTCCAATATTACTATCTAACAGAAAATTGGCCCGCTCAGAATAAGGAGTCCAATCTTCCAAGAAAAATACATTTTTACCAACTAATTTCAATTTTTTAGCTAAAATCAAACTACGCTTAGCCTTAACTGACAGCTTGCTTTCTTTAGCTGGATGTTTAAATCCCTGAAACACCAATTTAATTTTTTTATTTTTAATTAAAGACATTGCTTTAATTAAAGTTTCACCATCATTCCAATTCCAAATACCACCGTTCCAAATTAAAATAAAATCGTCTTTCTTAATGCCATTAATATTTTGACGTAATCTATGTTCTGTTAATTTTGGATTCTTACGCGATATACCAAAAGGGGCAACTGCCAACAACTTACGCAAACTCTTATCCTTTTTATAGTTAGATAAATTTACTCTACCCAAGCTAATTAAGGAACCTAATACTAATTTACGCACGCCCTCGTCTCGACAAAATATTTTATCCGATAATAATAAAGATAGATTATAGGAGGCAGTAATATATTCATGTAACTTGGCCTGTTTTGCTACTTGCTTGAAATCCTTAAACTCAAGTGAGCCAATAGGGGCAATACTCCAAAGATAACTTACTATTATTTTTTTAAGTTTATAGGCGTATAAAAGGGGTTCCACTGGTGGATAGGCACCAAAAATTACTAAACTGGAAGACTTAATCAATTTTTTATTACTAGCATCATTATATTGATAAAAATTGATGCCTTTTTCTTCTAGGCGGTTGAGGCTAGGAACAATCATATTCACTCGATAGCCCAAATCTACAAAAATATCGGCGATTTTTTTATAAACTACCGCTGTACCCACTAAATTTTTATCCACATTTACCAATCCAGTAAATATGGAAACTTCTTTTTTCATATCAATTATTTAATTTATTTTTATATTATAGCACACATAAAACCACAATATAGATAATTTGAAAGTTGATTATTTATAACCATTTCGATGTTATGCTATCCTCAAATTAAGACAAAAGTGAACCTATACAAATTGACAATATAGCACTTTTTTCATATTATTAACCTATAAAATATAATTATTAAGAATCAAAATATGGTAAGAGATTGCGATTATTCACAAAAACATGGCAAATTCATGTGTATCCTGCATGATATTATTGCTATTGCGATCAAATCTTTAGCAATTTTTACAGTACTACTTATTATCCTCGGCACAATTAGTTCAATATTAGTCATATATAAAGTAATTTGGGAAAATGGTCTCCTTCTTAATAGTGCTGGTTTTTTCCAAATATTCAGTGAAATTATGCTGGTGTTAATAGCTGTAGAAATATTTCAAAATATTGCTATGTACATTCGCACAGATGTTATTCCTATTAAACTGGTACTGGCTACGGCTTTAATTGCAGTCGCCCGTAAATTTATCATCATTGATGTCAGTAAAGATGGTCCACTGTATATCTTTGCTTTAGCTAGCGCTGTTATAGCTATTGGCTTTTCTTATTGGTTAATTGCTCGACATCATCATAAAACAAGTAATTAAATACTGCTTTAAATATTAAATGTCATAAAAAAGAAACATCTAACAGATGCTTCTTTTTTAATAAATATATCAATATTTTAATTTTACTACTATTCCAAAAAGCCAACCGTTATGCTCCTAAGATTGGTATTATTAATACCAAGCGATAAGTTGCGCATAATTTGATAAGCAGCATTACCATCAGCTAAATAGTATCTAAGTCCATCGGCTGGGTTAACATACCAAGCTTCTCCATGATTTTCCACTTGTAATAAAATTCGTCCTTTTAATCTATTAATAAGTGGCAAAGAATAATCAAAGTGATCTATTGCATGTTCATCAATTAACGATGAATTAAATGCTGCTGGTATGTGTTCTAAATCAAAATTGGTAATTCCTAATCCAAACTTACGTAATGCTTGATACGCACTTTCTCCATCAGCTAGATAGTACCTTTTTAAAGAAACTGGGTCCAAATACCAAGCTTGACCTTTAGTTTCTACCTGAAGAAGAATTTGACCAGCCAACCGTTTCATCAAAAAAGTATTTGTTTTTGTGCTTAGCTCTTGTTCTTCGTATGCAACAATACTTGCTTTATTATTTGATATAACATCTCCAATAATTTGACTATCTAGAGTTTTTACTGTCACTTCAGCACGATTAATATAAATATTCGTAAAAGTAACTTCTATGTCGCTAACAGCATCGCCATCTAAATCAACTAACTTTGATTCACCTTTTTGTAAATCTAAAATTTGTGGCTCTGAATAAATAGTTATAGAGATAGTATTATTAGATAAATCTAAATTACTAATTTTTAAACTATGACTTCCTGTTTGCCAAGAATTAGAGCTCTCAGGAGCTTGAAAATTAGCCTGAGAATTAATATATCCTAAAATATTTGTACCTGCGTTAGTTATTGTGCCAATAGAACGAGATTCGTTCATAGGAATAGAAGCCTCCAAATTTCCACTACCAATTGCTGCGGGTAAGATAACAGGCGCACCAAAATTATTTTCGCTTCCATTAGTATTATCATTGGTAGTATCAATAGCAAAATTTGCTGTTACTGATATATTTCTACTCACATTTACATCTATTCTTGTAGCAGTGGTAACCCCATCAGACCAATTAACAAAATGATAACCGGCATTAGACACAGCTATCACTTCTTCGCCATTTGATCCACCCATAATTATTTGGGTTGTTAAACCAGAAATTGTGCCATTTGAACTAGCTAAATATGTTAAAGTATAAACCACATCATTCACAGTCATCACGACCCCAAAACTAGTACTACCTCCAGAATTAGTGGCTGTAACAGTATAAGTCGCTAAACCAGTAATT
>JAFGTW010000020.1 GCA_016938835.1 Patescibacteria group bacterium | reverse complement strand
TAAAATATAAACTTAACTTTAAGCTAATAAAAAAGCCTTTTACCACAAGTAAAAGGCTTTATTTTAGATGTATCTAGGTTTAATTGACATTTTGAGAAACCAGTATGGTTTCTAAAACTCCAGTTTGGCTATTCCAATATTTGGAATACGGCATATTTACATTAACATCATCGTGGGCATGAACATCCGAGCCAAAATGATACTTAATTATATCTGGGATAGGATAGGGTATGGTTATTTTGCCCCAATTTGGGAAATCGGTCACTGGACTTTGCAAAACTGGATTATTCCAAGAACCGTCATCAGATAGAAGTTTAACAAATGGGGCAGATAGTGAGCTAAAACTTTCTCCATTGTTTACATATAATATCCAATTCCCATTTTCATCTGCAGAAAAACGTACTACTGCGTTAAACCCAGAATCGCCAATACTGCCAGGTAATAATGAGTTAATGGCATTACTAATAATTTTACCATCAGCTGTAAGAGTAAATTCTATCATAGTTTTATTACCAAGACTGACAAAATCTGAACCCATAAAATCTCCCCAAATCAAACTGCCATTATTCATGCGACCAGCGCCCATTTGGTAGTCACCAGGCAATAATTGCATAGATAAACCTAACCAATCACCAACTTCACTGCCTGTAGCTGGAATTAAAGTATTGTCTTTCAAGCGATAATTAGTGTCTGCTGCTAAAAAATAAACTGTAGACCAGGGCGGATTAGTAACAGAACCGGTATAAGCAATCGCACCAGAACCTAATGGTAAACCATTTTTTAATAGCGCTAAACGCACAGAGAAAAAATTAGTACCAACAATAGGGTCCACCGCGATAAAAACAACAGGCTCCTGTAAAGAAGTAACTACTTTAACGTAGTAAGTCTTTGAATAAGCTTGGTTATTTTGATCGAGTATGGTGATAGTTAACCAAGTTAAACCAGTTTCTTCCCAATTTTTCTCAAAGTAGCCATTGTTTGGAACAACATAAGATCCGTCCTCAAACTTGACTTGCATAGCTGACACAGACAAAGAGGTCTCTATACTAAATGCACACATTGTCCTCATTTGTACGTAAATGGTGCCACCATCAACGGTAGCAGCAGAAGAAGATTTTAACATAATTCTAGAATCTTCCGCTGATAAGGGGATAGTATACTCCAATTTTTTACAGGCAGAAAAAAATATAGCCATAATCAGGCCAAATAACATCAATAAACTTAAATTTTTTTTCATGATACAGAATGTTTTTGATTATTTAATTTATAATAATTTGGATTAATATTACAGAGGGCAAAATTATACCATCAATAATATTAATCCAAATATCAAAATTTATTTTAAAGAACTAAATATTTATAAAACTAATTATTTCACTAAATCTTGATACATCTGGGCGGTGCTAATAGCAATCTGATGCCAATCATATTCTTGAGAAGCACGTTTATAAGCAGCCTCCCCCATCAATTTTAACTCATCACTATGATTTAACATATAATCTAATTTTTCTTTTAAATCAGCGACATTACGACTTTGAAAATACAAACCAGTATCTGCTAAAGCTTCTTCATTACCTACAATATCACTAGCTAGACAAGCATTCTTATGTCCCATTGCTTCCAATAAAGATAAAGATAATCCTTCCATTTCTGAAGCTTGTACAAATAAATAAGCATTATCATACAATTGACGCAAATTATCACCTTCTTGATTACCAACAAATATAATATTTTTATTATTATTTGCCATCTTCTTTAATTCTGTCTCATATTCACCATCACCAGCAATCACTAGTTTTTTATCTGTTTGCTGGCTTTTATAAGCAGCAATTAAATATTGCAATCCTTTCAATTTAATTAACCTGGAAGCGCTTAAAATATAAGAATCTTTTTTTAACCCCCATAGATTCAAAAAGTCATTATTAGATGAAGCTATTTGCATATCAGCCCCATTAGGAATTAAGACAGAATTATGCTGATATTTACTTTGAGCATATTTTTGAGTAGCTGGAGTAATTACAATAACTTGATCAGCTAAAGTAAACATCAAATATTCTCCTAAACGCAACATTAATTTAGCAAACTTACCCCATTTCTCATTATCATAATCAAAGCTATGCAAAGTAGCCACTAATTTTGCTTTAGGAGTAAAAATTTTGACTAATGGCAAAAGAAGAGAAGGTCCAACTCCATGATAATGGATAATATCAACACGTCTAAATATCACATCCAAACTTGATAAAAAAGTATGAGTGATATTAGCTAAGTTTTTATTATTAATAAAAGGCTTATAAATTAATCTTACTCCATTATATTTCTTTAAAACTGTAGGAGTATAATTTTTACGATTATAAACAATTACTTCGTTGCCTAAGTTAACTAATTCTGTAGCCAAAAACTCGACGTGCCTTTCAACTCCGCCACTAATAGCCGGTATTCCTTTTTGTCCAATAAATGCTATTTTCATAAATTTATCTAACTGCTTATAATAACAATATTTTATTATAATGTCAAATAGAGTGCTTCTATATTAGCAAAATATTGATAATTTGTCAATAGTTATTTTTCTAGAATAAAAAAAATAGTCAATAATGACTATTTCTTAAAAATTAGGTAAAAAATTGTAATTTATGAGATCTGAAAAAAATCTAGTTCAACCAATCTTTTTTCTTAAAATAACTTAACATCCCCCAAGAACCGAGCCCCATGATAAGTAATATTATCCAAAAGCCATAAGGGTCATTAACAAAAGGCATATATTTAGCATTCATGCCAAATATGGCGGCCAATAAAGTAAGCGGGAAGACTATAACCGAGAATAAGGTTAGGGTCTTCATAATATTACTCAAACGATTATTCAATAAAGATTCATTGGTATCATTTAAGACGTCAACCATTTCTTTTTGATTGTCTAACATCTCCCAAATACGCTTGGAGTGTTCCACTAAATTTCCATACTGTTTTTTCAATAAAGCCGGAGAAACGAGTGAACTCTTAATTAACATCAGTTTTTGCAAAATATTTTTATGATTTTGCATAATTTTACGGACATTGATAATGTTGCGGCGTAAATTTAAAATTTTTGAAACCGCATCCTTTTGATGCTGTTCAAAGATTAAATCTTCAACCTCTTCAATGGTTAAGCTATTTTGATCCATTAAATCATAGCAAGACTTTAAAAGACGGTCTAAAATTTCATAAAGAAGAGTGGCCGATGATTCGGTCTGATAAGAGAGTAGGGTGTTTTGATCTTTTTTAGCAGCCGCAAATAATGCCGATAATACAGGCAAATTACCATTATGTAAGGCGACTAAATAACCATGACCAATAAAAAATTCAATTTCACCAGCAATAATTTTGCCTTCTTGAAAAGTAGGGAAATGTAAAATTAAAAATAAATATCCCTCTTCCTCAACTACAATTGGTCGTTGCGAAAAAACATTAGCGACTGAAGCACGTAAATGATCAAGATTAAATTTATATTTCTTGCGTAAATAATCAACTTCTTTATTGCCAGCATTAATAACATTTACCCACTCTAAATCATAGTTTGTTTCCGGCTTATCAATAATCAACTTTTCTATTTTGGCGCTTATTTTTTTAAAATTTCCCATAGCTATTTAGATGGACCAGGCGTAGATTATTGCTTTGACGCCAGGAACAATTTGTAATAAAATGAGGATAGTTTACTTCTATAGTATAACAAAATTATAAAGACTTAGAAAGTGTTTTATCTATGGCTAATATTTTAGGAATCGTTACCGGAAAAATAAATAAAGTTCAGGCACTTAAAGCCATTGACGTTTTTTATAATGAACCTAAATTTCACCAAATTGTTACCCCTAATCCAGAAATAATTCTTTCTGCACAGAATGACGAAGAATTATTTTACATTCTTAATCATACCGATCTTTCCTTAGCTGACGGCTTTGGACTTAAAATTGCGGCATTCTTAAGTCGTCAAAAAATACACCGTTTTACTGGAGCCGACTTATTACCATATCTATTAGAGGAGGCCAATAAAAATCAACGCCGAATATTAATTATAAATCGTGTTGACGGTCTTTCTAGTAATGATGATATAAAAAATTATCTATCTAAAAATTACCCAAAAATAAATACTCTCCTCATTTCCAGTCCGATAAGAAATTCTGCCAGTCCAGATGAATCAGCGAAGATTAGAGACTTCGCTCCAAATCTAGCCATCAATCTTTTTGGTTCGCCCGCTCAAGAAAAATATATACACAACCTAAAAAACATATCTACTCACATTAATATTGGCGTTGGTCTCGGCGGTGCGTTTGACTTCCTTACCAATAAAATTAAGCGAGCGCCTGTTTTTCTGCGTTACCTTGGCCTAGAATGGTTTTGGCGCTTATTAATGCAACCGACCCAACGACGGAAACGTGCTCGTCGTATTTGGCGAGCCATTGCTGTCTTTATGTATGAATTCATACGCTGGCAATATATTTTACCACATCGCTATCGGGCTAATGTCGCCATTTTAATGTTTAAAGAAAACAATCAGGGTAGGGAAATTTTTATACTCAAAAGGCAGGATGAAAAAAATCACTGGCAATTACCACAAGGAGGCTTAGATGGCGAAAATATTATCAAAGGTGGCAGCAGAGAACTGGAGGAAGAAAGTGGCTCCCACAGTTTTACAATTCGGGCAGTTTATAAAAATTTATATAAATATAAATTCCAAAACGAAGCAGGCACATACAACAAACTTGATACTCAACGTCATGCTGGTTATAAAGGACAGAAACAAAGTTTGTTAATTGTTCAATTCCAAGGATCGGATGACGAATTCCATCTAAACTACTGGGATCATCAAGCCTGGCGCTGGGTTAAAGAAGAAAGTTTTATTGATACTCTGCATCCTATCAGACAAAAAGCCGGTAAAATTTACCTTAAAAAATTAAGAAATTTAAAAATTCCTGCCTAAAGCAGATATAAGAAGATATGAAAAAAATAAATTATTCTCTTGTTTATTCGATTTTAATTATTATTACCCTCCTATTAATTATTGCTTTATTATTGGAAGTAATAAATATTCATAATGAAAATAAAAATAATTCATCAAATAATAATGAAATTCACCAAACCGGCTATCAATTCATTAGCCCGCTTTTAGAGTGTGGTGCGCCGCACAATTTAATTAAAAGCAAATTAGAAATTGAATTAAAAGAGATTATTGATAATAATATTAAAAAACATAATATCATCAATGCTAGTCTTTATTTACGCGACCTTAATAACGGATTTTTTCTGGAAATTTATGGAGATGAAGAATTTACACCAGCTAGTCTACTTAAAGTACCTTTAATGATGGCTTATTTAAAAATAGCTGAGAACAACTCAACATTTTTAGATAAAAAATTAAAAATTGAACCTGACGAATCTTCTCTTGAACAAAATATTACCCCCACATATCATTTAGAAGTAGGGAAAGAATATACAATTTTAGAAATTATCAAAGCGATGATCATCTATTCTGATAATCGTGGCGCAAACACTCTCCTTAAAAACATTGACGTAAATACCCATGATCAAATTTATAAGGATCTAAATATTAGAAACCCCAAAGACTCTAATCCGGAAAATTTTCTGAGCGTACAAGAATATTCTGCTTTTTTTCGCATCCTATATAATGCCTCCTATTTAAATAAGGAAATGTCTGAAAAAGCTCTTCAAATAATGTCTCTTTCCGAATATAAACAAGGCCTAAGAGCTAATATTCCTGAAAGTATTATTATTTCTCATAAATTCGGGGAACGTATCTTTGAGGATATAAAACAACTTCATGATTGTGGCATTATTTATCAAAATAACAACCCCTATTTGTTATGCATAATGACAAGAGGACAAGATTTTAACGACATGAGTCTTAGTATTAAAGAGCTATCAAATATAGTTTATCAAGAATTTCATTAGTTTACAGAAATCCAAATAAATGTTAAAATAAATACATGCTTAAACAAAATAAAATATTAAAAGTTCTCACCGTCACCATTACTTTGGCGCTTGTTTTGTTTGCGATATACAAAGTCAGCCCAGTATGGGGCGAAGACGACTTACTTAACCTTGAAATACAGCAATTAAACAATCAGATTCAATCACAAAAGCAACAATTAGAATCATTAGCTGAGAGACAAAAAGTTTACAGTCAAGCTATCGCCGCCAAACAAGCAGAAAAAAACAGTCTTAGCTCTCAATTAGAGTTATTAGAAGATAAAGTTTCTAAGGCGGAATTGGAAATTGATAGTACTAATTTAGAAATTAGTAAGGCTGACTTAGAGGCTCGTAAAATCTCTTTAGATATCCTTGATACCAATAGTCGCATTGACTCACAAAAAGAACATATATCTAAATTACTACGCTTAGTTTATAAGCAAGATCAAATCTCTTCCTTAGAAATTTTGCTTTTGAACGATTCAATTTCCGAATTTCTTAATCAGGCCAAATATCTTGAAAATGCCAATGAAGAATTGAAAAATAGTTTAGTGAAATTACAAAGCAATAAAGAAAAATTAGAAAGAGCTCAACTAAACGCTAAAGAAAAGAGAAACGAGCTAGCTGCCCTCAAGGAAGAAATGGAAAAGAAAAAGGCTCAGCTTGAATATCAACAAGCAGAAAAAAATAACTTACTAGAAGCAACAAAATCATCTGAAAGCGCTTATCAAGATTTATTAAAACAAGCAAAAAGGGAGGCTCAGCAAGCAGAAGCGGAAATATCAAGTTTAGAAAAAACGATTAGAGATAAGATGGCTCAGAGCAGTAAAGATCGTTTAGCTAATAGCGATAGCACTATTTCCTGGCCAGTTGCCGGACACTATATTACTGCAACTTTTCATGACCCTGATTATCCTTTCCGTCGTATTATTGGTGAACATTCAGGTATTGATATTCGTGCTAAACAAGGAAGTCCACTCTACGCTGCCGCTGATGGTTATGTTGCTCGAGTAAAATTTGATGGTTCTAGCGCTTATGCCTATATTATGATTATTCATGATAATGGCCTATCCACTGTCTACGGACACGTTTCTAGTGTTAATATTGAAGCTGATCAATATGTTACTAAGGGACAAAGAATTGGTTCAACTGGTGGCGGACCTGGCATGCCCGGCTCTGGACCATTTTCTACTGGTTCTCATTTACACTTCGAGGTTAGAAAAAATGGCGTGCCCGTCAATCCACTTAATTACCTAAACGACTAGATTCAAATAGATACACAAAAAAATCCCTCCGCCAAAGAGGGATTTTTTAAAATTGACGATTATCGTGAACACGCCGATGAATATCTCTTAGTTGCTTATTAGTGACATGAGTATATATTTGAGTAGTGGCAATATTACTATGTCCAAGGAACTCCTGCACCGTTCTTAAGTCAACTCCTTGATTTAATAAATCGGTTGCAAAAGAATGCCGCAGAGTATGAGGCGTTGCCATTACTGGCAAACCGGTAATTTTTACATATCTTTTAACAATATCTTCAAAGCTCTTCACACTTAAACGTCTTGATTCAGTACTACTGGCAGCGCCGCGGCGAAAATTTATAAACAAAGCTTCATCAAAATCTTTACGTTCATCTAAATAAGTTTTAATTGCTTTAACAGCTCGAGCAGAGAAATAAACTGTTCTAATTTTTTCTCCCTTACCAATCACACTTATTTCCAAATCATTATTTATATCCTTAATCTTTAATTGTTCACGATTAAGGGCGGCTAATTCAGAGACACGCAAACCAGTGGAAAAAAGGGTCTCTAAGAGAGCGTGGTCACGTAAACCAATAATAGTTTGTTTGTCAGGGGCATCTAATAATAATTTTAATTGATCGAGACTAAGAAATTTAATTTCCTTATCGCTCTTATCTTTCGCCAATTTTACTTTTGATGGCGGCAGGGAAGAAATATCTTTTTCTACAAAATATTCTAAAAGTGAGCGCAAAGCAATAAGATAGTAGTTTTGGGTGCTTTTCTTCAAAGTCTTATGGCTAATTGGGTCCTGATGGCGGGATAAATACACTTTATAGCGCCAAATATGATCCGCTGTGAGCTCTTTAGGCTTCAAGGAAGACAAATCAACGCTTTCCAACCATTTAAAAAACTTACGCAAAAATCGGGTATAATTTTCCTGAGTTTTATTAGACAAACCCTTCTCAATTTCACAATAATCAAGAAAGTCGCTTAAATATTTAATTATTATCTTCTGTTCAATCATAATTATATTATAGCAGATGAAAGATGTGAAAGAAATAAAAAGGGAAGCGTTGCATAAAATAAAAAATCCCCATACTAAGAGTGCGGGGATGCGTTATTTTTTTACATTACTAAATTTGAGACAATAAAACAATAATATTTATTGTCATTAAAATATAGTATGTTGCTAAATAAAAAATATTTCCTTTTTTCTTAATGGTCGTGCTGTTAATAAGCACACCATAAGCAAAAATAAAAGTAAAAAAAGCAAGTAAAGCTAAAGAAGATGGGTAATTAAATACAATGACCAGACCGAGCACAATGAAAAATTGATTAAAAGCAAAAATACAGGAAAGCGCAATAAAGGGAACAGCCGTTAACATTGACTTATTCTTACCCCTTACTAAAATCACGCTGGATATTATCATAAAAATAATAGAGAATAAGACAATAAGTAACATTAAATAAAACGCACTTTTATTTAACTGGCCTGATTGAATAATGTTGTCATAAATAATTTCTTTTTCAACTTCAAAAACTTGCTGTCTGGCATTAGATACAAAAAAAAGAATATTTCTCATGTTTATTTAGTTTTTAATGAATTACTAATTTTATTTATATGACATGTGCTGAAATTATTAATATTAATTTATCATTAATTAATAATTTTGTCAATAGTTCAAGTGATATTACTTAAAACAAGGGCAGGGATTAATAATAGTAAAAAACTTAATTCTAAATAAAAATAAAAAAATAATTCTATTAGAAATAAACAATATCAACCTTAAAAAATCTTTTAAAATTAAGCTCTTAAATAATTAAAATTTAAAAACAAAGATGATAAATCACACAGGTGAGATTTTAAATTTTGCAAGGGAACTCCCGACAATTTAGATTTGAGTACAAAATTTATCAATATTTGTGTATAAAGTATCAATTAATTAATAAATTTATAATCATAACTAAATACAAGATATTTTTTAAATTAAATACAAAGTATATAATATTTTTAAATATTAATTTAAAAAATTGTAATAAAAGAGCCAAAATACTTATTGTCAAAACTAGGGAATTGAGAACTTAAATATAAAATAAGGCTAAAAAGCCTTATTTTATGCATATTAATACTTCGCATAATGTATATTAATACACCTTTTATTCTAATAACCCAGTAGAATTTAATCTGAGCCAACAAACCTAATTAAATTAATAAATGACTAAGCCTAAAAGATAAATCTGTGGCACAAACATTAAAATAATTTTTATAATTAACAAAAAAATACCAATACTAATTAAGGAAAATAATAAAAATGCTACTGCTAATAAAAATTTAAAAGTTGATTCCATATATTTTATTTTCTTAACACCATTAAGCCAATCTGCTTTTAAGTGTTATTAATTTTCTATTTAAAGTATACTCTATCACCGTAACGTAAATCAATATAAGACAAAGCTTGAAATTCTAATTCTGGCTTTTCACGCTTAATAACAGCTAGTTTTTTTACCTGTTTTTCTAAATCATTTTTAATATTAAAATAAACATCAGGCCCATCTAAAAGATCTAGTGTTAAAGTATTAAATTCTGCTTCCAAAATATATTCCTGAGCAGTCAGATTATCATAAAATTTTAATTGATCGTTTAAACTCAACATAGAACTTAAGTAATTAACATCAATCTTTAAACAATTATCTCCTTGTATATAATTTTCCTTAACGCTGAGCCCTAATACTGGGTAAAGCTGCTCATCTTCAATGCTAGGCTGAACCTCTGGTATTAAACAACCCTCTCGATCACTAAAATGGTCGCCAGTACCATCGCGCCAAATAAAGGCTAGGGCTCGTTCTTCTACACTTACCACTAAAGTGTGCGGCCATTGTTTTTTTATTTTAACATCAGCAAAACTAAAATTTTTATTTATATCTGCTTGCAGCTCTTTGTCTTCAAATAAAAATAAATTTGATTGTTTAAGAAAAAATAATTTTGATTCTTCACTTTGTGTCCAAGCTAACACTAATATATTTTCATCACCACTACGAGTTAATCCATTAACTTGAATGTTTTGCAAAGAAAAACTTGAAGAAATAAACAAGAAATAAAATAATCCAGAAAGTAATAAGAAAAATGTAATTACAAATAAGAAAAAATTACGCTTTGATTTATACTTAGGATTCTTTTTTTGTCGACTATGAAAAAATGGATTACTTAAGCTTTTTTGTTGATAATCCTTTTTAACACATTTCATTTTTTTCACCCTTCCCCGGGTATTTTGAACAGACCTTCCTTTCATCATTTTATTTAATATATGTAAATTTATTTAATTATTTTTCTAATATTAGCTTGAAATTTAACTAATAATTCATAAATAATACTTCCCTGCATGTCTGCTAATTTCTCCAAAGAGTTATAATCACTCTTATTATCGGACACCAAAAGCACTCTATCACCAATAGAAACGGTCTCTTCCCTGTCTAAGCGTAAACAAGTTAAATTCATGCAAACACGGCCAGCTAACTGTACTTCTATTTTCTTATCCTCATGGAATAATTGGAATCTCGCTAAGTTTGATAAGCGCCTATCTAAACCTTCATAATAGCCAAAAGGAATCACCGCAATCTTTTCCTCCTTTTCTGACCGATAAGTAGCATTATAAGAAACTGCATCACCTGCTTGTAATTCCTGCAAAGAAACAACGGTACTAATAATACTCAGGGCTGGTTGTAATTTTTCAGCTTCTTTAAAATAAGGACTGGCAACAGAAAATGGATTATAGCCATAAATAGCTAATCCCGGCCTAATAGCAGTTAAACGCTTATCGTTTATGGTAAAAACTCCAGCGCTATTAGCGATATGAACATAATTAGGTTTACAATTTTTACTATTAAGAAAATCTAAGGCTTGAAAAAATATTTTAAGTTGCTGATTATTAGATACACCATCACCTTCAGCATCAAATAAATGAGAACACAGGCCAGTTATTTTTAAATCTGAAAAATAATCAAGATGCTCATGCCAAAAAGATGGTAAATTCTTAATTCCTTCACGATTCATGCCAGTATTAACAAAAAGATGAATACGTGCCTGCTTTTTATAAGCAGCCAGAGCTTTTAATGTAGTACTATTATACACGCAAATTTCCGTACGTGACCACTTAAGATAAGAGTAAGCTTCCACTGGCATTTCGCCAATAAGCAAAATTTTTCCCTTAAAATAACGATAAGCAATTTGCAGCTCTGGAAATGAATCAAGAGCAATCATCTGTACCTTAGCCTTGTTAAGTATCTGGCACATCTCTTTTAAACCATGCCCGTAAGCATTTGATTTTAGAACTGGTATCACCTGAGCTTGAGGCTGCATAGCTTGCAACAACTTAAGGTTATGAAAAATTGCTTCCGATTTTATTTCAATCTGATTTAAAGTTGGATATTTAGGCTTCAAAAGTTGTCGTAAATAATTTAGCATCATTTATATTTATTCAGCTTCAACCACTCCCGACCCACGGTTAAGATGATCAGCCGGCAATGAGGAGTCAAGATTATCAAGACTTCCTAAAACTTCAGCATTAGTCCAAGTATCAAGTAAGTGATACTGCAAATTAGTCAGAATAAGAGCATTTTTTCCCACTTGATTACTAGCAGGAGTAAAATCAATTCCAAAATTAGCAATATAATCACCACCACTAGCCTCAAGACTATCTATTTGCCAAATTAAGCGTCTCTGCTCTTTATTATAACTATACTTTCCGGCCAATAAGCTTTCTTCACCCGACAATTCAACACCAGGAGCTAAATTAGCGCTAAAAACAAAATCCTTTAAATCATTGCCGGAGTTTTTAGCTTTAACTATAAGCCAATAAGTAGTAGGAATGCCAACAATAGGAGGTAGCGGTCCGATGCCAAGCTGATCACCTTGAGGGCTATGAAAATATATATTGGCTTTGAGGTTAAAATCGCTAGCAATTTTAACGCTAGGTAAGACTAAATCTTTACTGGCCTCTCTCTGATCGCCCACATACTCAACTTTTAAATGCCAATCAATAGAACGAGGAAAATCCTCCTTTAAAGCAGACCAATTAACTGTTAATAATAATTGCCCGCTCGCACCAACTTCAATATTTTTTAGAATTAAAGTTTTACCTTCAATAGATTGACTATCGTTAAAATCATCCAAAGTAAGTGATTCAAGTTTGAAAGCGGCGCTATTGAAGTCTGGTTTAATAATAACCTGATTAATTTTAACGTCGCCATCATTAAAATAATTAATCTCCAAAGTAATGGCTTCATCATTATTAACAAAGAGCTGACCAATATTAGTATCTACTTTTAAACTTAAATTACTATCAACCGGCTTATCAATATTCAAATAATGATTAAATCCTAAAGCGCTCATTATTTGTGGATTATAAAAAGCCAAACGTAAAGCCACGCCAGTAAGTAATATTGTTAAAACTACGAGAGAAATATCCAAGACAAGATGCCAACGATTTTGTCTATAAAATCTTTCGCGGCGGCCATGCCACCAATGAATTATTTTTTTATGCATATATTTTTAATTAAAACCCTTTAATGCCCACTGAAATTTCTGGCTCACCATTCTGCTGAGAAAAACCGACACTGATACCATCACGAAAATTTTCTTCATAAGCAAAGAAACCGCCCTTAACCACGCCCTTATTATCAAAATATCTAACCTGCGGACCACCGCCAGGACCAGCCCCGGTTATTATTTCCGCTTTACCATCTTTATTGATATCGCCAGCGGCTACATTAACACCACCACGGAAATTTTTATCATAAGCGAAAAATCCACCCAAAGCTTCACCTTTATCATTAAAATAACGAATGTGAGGACCACCGCCAGGACCAGCCCCGGTTATTATTTCCGCTTTACCATCACCATCAACATCGGCAACGGCTACATTAACGCCGCCACGGAAATTTTTATCATAAGCAAAAAAATTTAAGATTGGCTTACCATTGAAATCAAAAGCACGGACTTGAGGCCCGCCGCCAGAACCAGCACCAATAACAATTTCGGGAAGCTTATCACCATTAATATCTCCGATTGCCAAAGAAACTGACCCCTTAAAACCAGCCGCAAATGGTTGTACTGTCCATATAATTTTACTAGCCTGTTGAAGGCTGAGTTCTCCGTTTTTACTAAAAATATAATTATTTTCACCCGTTGATAAAAAATCGCCAACTAAAACAGAGCTGCCGCCAGGCAAAGAAGTTATATAGGAAAAGAAACCATTGCGAGCCTGTTCTCCATCTGGGGTAAATATTCTTAAAAAACCTCCATTAATAAAACCACTTCCCTGCCAAGCTGTTATTTTTTTTAATAAAATAATTCCATCATTTGGAGCAATCTTTAAATAATTAATCTTTAAACCATTATTAACAATTTTGTCTTGAGTCCCCTTAAGTTTTTCAAACTCCTCCTTGCTAAACAAAAAAGTTTGAGTCTTGTTGGTGGAATTAACAATAGCTACTCCGTTTTTAAAATCACGTCGCCATAATCCCGGTTGCCATTTTTTATTCTCGCTATCTAATAAATTGTAAGGTTCAGACTGAGAAGTTCCGAGCTTTACTTCATACTCATCATACCACCAAGTTTGCCCATGATTAGTAACATCATAATCAAAATTATAATAACCTTCCCCTAATAAAGCACTGGCTAAACCGTAACGAAATAAACGATAATTGGCAGAATCCTTTTCATAAATATTTATAATTGGCACTGAAGGTTTAGCATTTAGCGCTGGCAATTTAGCATATGACTCCATTGAGCCCGACCAAGTGCCACCATTTTCCCAAGATGAAGGAAAGGCCTCTAACATGTTACCATTAAGAATTGATTGATAGGGCCAGTAAACTCTACCGTTACCCAAAATAATAAAATTAGAACCACACAAGCTACGGGTTAAATTTAACATTTTAGCCGTACCTGCAGCCCATAAGCTATTAGCAACTAGAGCTGAATCACGTTTTCCATCATTATTAAAATCTAAATTACCGCCATTAACCCAAGCGACATCACCCCAAATATTATCATAAAAAACTCCATCCCAAAGGCCAGAAACCTGCAATTTTTCGTGGACAAAGTGAGGTAAATACTCATTTAACTTATAACCAAGAAAGTTTTCGTCAACCTCATCGCTAATATTGAACATGGAAGTGTTAGGCCAATTAACAACTTTCCGACCCTGATCATCTTTTAAATACCAATTATCCGATATTTGACTATACAATTCCCTTCTCAACCAAGCATTACGATAATCAGAAGCATTATCAAGAATTTCTTGAGAAGTAATATAAGCTAGAATTTTAATTTGCGGATTGAGTCTGCGCATGAGACGAATAAGTTCAGGATTATTTTCCTGATTTTCCATATCTAAAATAACTATATCCCACTTTGATAATTCCATTGCTTCAGTTTCTGACATTTCCCACTTAAGAAAATAATTAGCTAAACGCGGATAAGCCTCATCCGCTTGAGCGAAATGAGGAAAGAAAACCAAAAAAGCTAAACTAATTATAATTAAACGATATAACATGAATCTAAATTTTAGCATTATCTGGGAAAATAAATTCCGGTGCACCAGGCAAATAAGGACGTAAAACTTCTGGTATTTTTACCGAACCGTCAGCTTGTTGATTCTGCTCTAAAATTGCTGGCAACAAACGACTAGTAGCTAAACCAGAGGCATTAAGTGTGTGCACAAAAATATTTTCACCATCTTTATTTTTAAATCTTGTATGACCTCGCCTGGCCTGATAATCAAGAGCATTGGAAATACTACTAACTTCTTTGTAAATACCCATACTCGGCAACCAAACCTCTAAATCACAAGTTTTTGCCATAGCAGCACTACAATCACCAGCTGCTAATTTAGAAACTTGATAATGCAGGCCTAGTCCATCCACTAAAGCTTCAGTGTGTTTAACTAGTTCATCAAATAAATTCCAAGAATCTTCTGGTTTACAGAAAATAAACATTTCAATTTTATTAAATTGATGTCCGCGCACCATGCCCCGCTCTTCTTGACGATAGCTACCTGCTTCACGACGGAAACAAGGAGAGTATGCAAAATATTTCAAAGGTAGTTTATCACTAGGTAAAATTTCTTCACGGTGATAATTTCCTAACATCATTTCGCTGGTGGCATTAAGACATAGTTTATCTTGAGTCCAAAATAACTCATCTCTGAATTTTGGCAAATGACCGGAAGTATAAGCTGACTTTTCTGTTAGAAGAAAAGGTGGAATTAAAAATTGATAATTATTACTGGTATGATAAGCAATAAAATAAGACAATAAAGCCCACTCTAACAAAGCACCCATACCACGATAACACCAAAAACCGCTACCAGACATTTTAGCTGCCCGCTCATAATCAATCACACCAAGACTCTCTGCTAGAGCAACATGATCTTTAAAATCAAAATTAAATTCTGGTTTTTTACCTGAAGTAAAAATAACCTCATTATTTTCTTTACCACCAGCAACAACATCATCGGCGGGAATATTTGGCAGAGCCGCCAACTTATCCTGTAATTCTTCTTCTAAATTGTTTAAATCAGTTTCAGAAGCCTTAATTTTTTCACCTAAAGATTTCATAGCTGCAATTGTATTTGCATCAGGCTTAGATTTTGAACTAGCATTACGTTCTGCTTTTAAAGCTTCAGATTCTTTAATTAATTCACGACGCTTATCATCAAGACTAATGATGGTCTCCAAATCTAATTTCTCCGGCTCCATTCTTTTTAATAAAGCGGCTTTAGCAATTTCTAAATTTTCTCTTAAGTATTTAATGTCTAACATATTTTTATTTTAAAATCTCTTTTTTATTTATACTAACTACCTAAACAGCTTCACCACCGAAGGTAGCTAATAAGCTGCCAAGAACACCATCATCTAAACTCTTTGCTGTGCTACCTTCCTTTTTATGGTTGTGCTCAACTACTGGCAAATCTGAATCTTCAAGAATCGGAGCTTCAACACTTCTACTTTCATCTAAAATAGCATCAATAGATACCTTTCCTCCAAAAACGTCAGCCAAACTTGATTCCATTAAAGATCGAATGGATGAATCAAGGATGCGGTCTCGATGGAACTTATAGCGGAAACGCAGCGACAATACTCCATCACATAAATCTTGTGGTTCAGAATTTTGTAACACAAAGGACAAAGAATGATTATGTTTTTTTATTTTTACTAAAACTTCTGGCCAACGTTCAGAAATTTCTGACGCAGATAAATTTGGAGCAATACTGACAGAATCAGTTTTATCCATAACTTTTGATTCAGAAAAATTTTTACTATCTGCACTTGCTTTAATTGGGGTAGCACTATTTTTTTCAATTACTTCTTCACTCTTATTTGAACTTATACTTTTGGTGATTTGAGTCAAATTTTTATAAGAATGATTTTGATTTATTTTTTGCTCACTGTCTAAACATAATTCCACGACTGCAATTTCAAGCGGCAACTGAGCTAAATCAACCGGACGCTCCTGAGAAAGATTCAAGAAACGACGCAAAGCTAATAAACAATTATCCAAGCCATATTCGGAAGCTAAACGACTGATTTGAATTTCTACTTGTTCACCGAAATCAAGCCCTAACTTTTCAGCTAATCCTGGCTGAGCTGATTGCAACATAATCTTACGCAGCATCAATAAAACCTCAGCAATAAAACTTTTAAAATTAACACCACTATCAGCTAACTGATTGATTAAGGTAACAGCCGCACCAGCATTTTTTTTAGCTAAAGCTTCAATTAAGGCAATTGCTTCCTGATTGTGATGATGAGGTAAAACCAACCCAGCCTCTTCAACGCTTATTTTCTTACTACCTATTGCAAGTACCTGACCTAAAATGCTTTCAGCGTCACGTAAATGTCCACCAGACTGGCGAGCAATATCATCCAAAACGATTCGATCAATTTCAATTTTTTCCTGACTAGCAATAAAGCTTAATTTTTTTACAATCTCAGCTGGACTAATACGTTTAAAATCAAAACGCTGACAACGTGAAATAATAGTAGCTGGAACTTTGTGGACCTCAGTCGTACAAAGAATGAATAAAACGTGCTGAGGCGGCTCTTCAATAATTTTTAATAAGGCGTTAAAAGCTGAAATAGAAAGCATGTGCACCTCATCAATAATATATACACGCATCTTACCGCTACTAGGAGCTAAACGAGCCGAAGAAATAATATTATCCCGAACATTATCAACGCCAGTATTGGAAGCAGCATCTATTTCCATAACATCCATAAAAGAGCCTTTCTGAATAGCAAGACAAGTATTACACTTGCCACATGGCTCCGACTCACCATTCTTCCTTTTTTCACAATTCACTGTTTGCGCTAAAACTCTAGCCATGCTTGTTTTTCCAACTGCCCTAGGACCGCAAAAAAGATAAGCTTGACCTATTTTATCTTGAGCTATTTCGTTCTGTAAGGTAATTTTTAAGTGATTTTGTCCTAAAATATCACTAAACTTCTGAGGACGATAATCACGATATAAAGTTGGCATAGAGTATATTACAAACAATTAATTTATTTAGACTAGGGGCCTATCTGGCATATTAGTATATTTTGAGCTATTTTGGCAAATATCACTATAAATCCTATGATTTCTTATCATTTATTCCTGATATCGGCGCACGAGCTTCAGTTCTTCTAATTATTTCAGCTTCTACAATATTGCGATCTTGTCCATATTTCAAACGACTCAATGTTCTAATTTTTTTAGAAATACCCTCTCTTTGGGTGCCTAAAAGCGGCCAAATTGTTTTCATTGAAAAAGGTCTGGTAGTACTATTATCTACCAACAATTTTATATAAGCCGTACCCTTGTCAATATTAATCATATCATAGGCATTAAATACAGGGGAAAACTCTTTTACTAAAAACTCAGCATCTTCAGTGCCAATTTTAAAAGAGATCATGGTACCAACATTTCCAAAAACCGCATCTTTAATTTCAGTATTATTATTTTTACTCAATTGACCAATATACTGATGAGCAATAATCAAGTTAAGAGCATATTTTCTAGCCTCAGATAGAATCTGACAAACGGAGTTGGTAGTAAAATTTTGAAACTCGTCAATATATAAATAAAAATCTTTACGCTGTTCACCAGGCATATCAGCTCGAGACAGGGCCGCCATAAGAATCTTGCCAACAACAATCATGCCCAATAAATAAGCGTTCATTTCTCCAACTACACCTTTAGGTAAATCAATTAATAAA
This sequence comes from Patescibacteria group bacterium, assembly GCA_016938835.1. Lineage (GTDB taxonomy): Bacteria > Patescibacteriota > Patescibacteriia > Patescibacteriales > UBA12465. The sequence continues at coordinate 3,277 of JAFGTW010000020.1, read as the reverse complement.
ATTTTCTGACGATCCATTAAATCACGGAAATTAAAAGAACTTTTTTGCTGTCCTATAATTGGACGCATCATATCATTAGAAATAAAAGAAGTGAGTTTAGAGGTAATATAAGGCACGATATTGGCTAAAGCGGCATCGCCGCCAGCCTTTTCCGCTTCTTTTCTCCAGAAATCAACTACCGTACGATTATGACAACGCGATAATTTCATCTTTCTAAAATTCTCATCCGATAAGACTTTTGGTATTTCCATTAAAGTAGAACCACTTTCGGGGTCTTCCATAATTAAAAGTAAGGCGTTGCGCATATACTGCTCAAACATTGGACCGCCAGTTGCCTTTAAATCATACAGTTTATCAAAAATACCAATCATTTCATTGATAACAAAACTTTTCTGTTCTGGGTAACGAGCATCATATTCCAATAAATTTAAAGCTAAAGGTCTCTCCAGATCAGCTGGAGAAAAAATAACTACATCCTCAGCTCTTTCTGGGGGGATGCGCTGTAAAATATCTTCAATTAAGTCTCCATGAGGATCGAGAACGCACACACCTTCACCGTTCTGAATATCCTGAACAGCCATATTAGTTAAAAGAACTGATTTACCCGTACCTGATTTACCGATCACATAAGTATGACGACGACGATCTTGACGCTTAATGCGAATATCTTGCTTGACTCCACGATAAACATTTTCACCAAGCATTAAGCCTTGATCAGGAAGATTGGCGGGAGCAGAAGCATTTTTAGCAGTCAACCACAATATATTTGGGGTCTCCATGTGACTTAGAGGCAGATGAAAAATACTAGTGAGCTCTTCCGTATTAAGTAGAAAAGAAGCATCTTCACGAAAACGACGATAAATAAAATCATTAATTTGAGCGCCCTGATTACTTTTAATAGCCCGAGAGAAGACGTTGCCATAACTATAATTATTGTATTCGGTAAAAACACTTACTACATTTTCTAGATAAGCAGTGGCATGTTGTTTAGATAAGCTGGAAATAATAATACGAAGATTAACATCAAGACCAGCTCTAAGATTTTTTTCTTCAATTGATTTAAGAGTTTCCTCTTCAACCGCTGACAATCTTTTTTCCTTAGTACTATTTAATGGCTTATTCTCGCTTTCCTTAGATTTAATACTAAACACATCATTAATATGTTCAAAAAATTGCCCCACGCCACCACTACGAATTCCATCCGTAACCGAATTTTTATTTTGAATACGACGAACAATTTGACGAACTTTACGATGCCAAGAGCTATGAGCACTACGCACAACATACTGAATTGACATACTCTCTTCTTTATCAAGTTTAGACATGACATTAATTAAAGAGTTTAAGGGGTCAACTTCAATTTTCTGATAAGTACGTAAAGGTAAAACAAAACTTTTTCTGGTTTTTAGATAAGCAGCAGCAATTTCACCTTGTTTAGCAAAAATATTGTAATCTTCAATTTCTTCAATAACAGCCGCTGGATAATGGGCGGTGATTTGTTGCTCTAAATAACGAGCCGAGGACCTAGGAGCAGCTGCATAAAAAGCAATTTTATTTTTATTGGCTACAATTTCAAAAGAGAAATGATCATTTCTTCCGAGAAACCAGGCTTTAAGTCCAGTTTGAGCCTTTAAACCACCGATACTAGAAAAAATTGTTTCACCACGAGAAATTTCTTCGCGCATTTGTTGTAAAGAATCCTCTTTATTTTCATCTTGTGGTTTTTCCTTAGGTAAACGAATTAAAAAAATTTGATGATCAAAATAAGCTTTATTTAAAATTGAGCGACGCACAAAAAAGCGAACAATTAATAAAAGTCCGAGTAAAACAAGAATTGAGGCAAGAAGAATAATAATTATCAAAACAATTAAACCAATATCAGTTTTGAAAAAAATGGAAGTATTTAGCCCAAAGAAATTCATAAATTATAAATTTTTATTAATCTTAAAAATTTTATCAGCCTTAATCTTAGCTTCTTGTTCTAAGAAATACTTATTAGTTTTAGGAATTAAGCTTAACCAACGTTTAATTAAAGAAACAATTTTATTTAAACTAAACTTCGCCTTATCTAATAGCTGATTAATCTTAAGAGCGGTTTTTTCGCCAGCTTCTTTAAAACGTTTCTGTTCTTGAGCGTTCATTTGCAGAAAAAAACTATCTAAACCATCTTCCAAAATATCATCAATAGCAGCAGCTCGACGGCGATGATAATCGTCAACTAAAACAGGCTCTTTAGTTGCAGGCGTCTTAGCTACAGTCACAACATCTTGAGCCTTCTCAGACTTCTTATCTGTTTTGAGCATCTCTTGATGTTCGGGTTTATTTTCTGGAACAGATTCAATCTTACTATTCATAGACATCCGTTCCGCTGGATTCTGATTTATTTGTTCTAATTTATTTTCACTAGGCATAATTAAAGAGTAATGGCATTAACCGGACAACTTTCAGATGCATCCTTAGCACAGGATTCATTTCCCTGCTCTAGCACCTCAGCCTTACCATCAGCGTTTATAATAAAAACATCGGGACACATACCCGAACACATACCGCAACCAACACATTTATTTTTATCAACTTTTATCATACTTTTAAATCGGAAAAATAACACACTTTTGTCTGTTATTTACCAAATATTTTTTAAATATTAACACTCAAATTATAGCATATTTTTAAAAAAATAACAGCCGCGTAATTTCATCTTATTTATAAACTATTTTAATTAAATTTTAAGCAATATTTAAACTTTAAATAGAGTTGACATGGTTTAATTATTTTGTTATATTAGCTTTATTGATTAATAATCTTTAACGAAAAAGCGGTCGTCCGCTTTCTTATTATAAGGACGACGGCTGTTTTTACACCTGTATGGCACATAAAAAAGCCGGTGGCTCAACCGCCTTAGGCCGCGATTCAGAAAGTAAGCGCTTAGGCGTTAAACTTTCCGGCGGTCAAAGTGCAAAAACCGGGAACATCATTATCCGCCAACGCGGAACTAAGTACCATCCAGGCGAAAACGTACGTCGCGGTAACGACGATACCCTTTTCGCGGTGGCTGATGGAACTGTAACTTTTAGCAATAAAAAATTAAGAAAATTTAACGGTAAACTAAAAGCCGCTAAAATTGTCTCAGTGATTAAATAAACAATTTGCTACATATAAAAACACTCCCTAAAAATGGGAGTGTTTTTTATTATATTTTACAAATTATAATACATTTCTACTTTCCACCCAGACTAGCCTTAACGAAAGCAACAAATAGTGGATGTGGAGCTAAAGG